>JAQUZA010000003.1 GCA_028691595.1 Candidatus Rifleibacteriota bacterium | reverse complement strand
CTGATTCTGATTTATTACCCGGGCATAAGCGCCATAGATGCCGAGAAGGTGGCACAATTTAGCTTCAGGGTTTGCATCTGAAGCATTAGAAATCTTATTGATCTCATCTTTTACCTCGCTTAAAGAACATTCAGAGGTCGGCAACCCCGGATTCCAGGCGTTAAAAACAGCCAGTCGCTCAACGCCCACCCCTGGTGACCAGCTTATCTCCTGGAGGTAATCAGAAGAATCGGAAATGCGGGCGATGGCTCTCAGGTTAAGAATCAAAACGGGGGCCATTCTATTATCAGTGTTAACCCCCGGAATTCCGGCATAAACAGTCATTCTGCCGCATTCCACCCCTGCCAGGAAAATTTTCCAGCTGCTGCCCTCCTCGAAGGGGAGAAACTTTCGCCGCGAATCGGCCAGAATAGAAAACACTGCATTTTCATCTTTTAAAAACAATTCTTTCTGCAAAATCTGAAGAAAATCAGAGACGGTCTTGAGATATTCACCGTTCTGCAAACCTGCAAACCATACCAGATCGTGATTGTTGCAAGACTGATCAGCAAGAAAACCAGCAGCTGTAACAGGAATCTGAAATGCAAAGCATGAACCGATGCCCCGGCCTGCAATCGATAAATAGATATCGGGGTGACACCATGGCTCAACCAGGGGAGCTGGAAACGCTGGCAGTTCAGGAACTGCAAAATCAGCAAAAATTCTGCGAAGCATTTCTGTGAGCTTTAAAAGATACACTCTGGTTCTCCGATAATTCAGTCGATTTTTGCCAGACCGTCTGGTATTATACAGTATCTTGCTGACGTTCACAAACCAAAATCAGTATAAAAATGAGGTTTGATGCATAAATGATCTGTCTTGAAACTTTTGACGAAGAATTGATCGCAAAAAAGGCCGCAGCCATGCTTGTTTTTACCGCTGACTGGTGCCGGCCCTGCGGTTTACAGAAACCGGTGATCGAAAAACTTGCCGGGCAGTTTGGCGGGCAGATTCTTATTCAGATTATTGATGTCGATCAGCATGCAGGGCTTGCCGACCGCCTCATGGTTAGAACCCTTCCGGCAACCCTGCTTTACGCAGACGGCGAACTCGTTGAACACCTTCACGGTTACCAGGCCCAAGATTTTTTAACAGCCTACCTTAAACACATTATCGAAAATCGCAAAAATAAAGATTTTATGGTTCCTGAATCGACCTGAACCTCTCAACATTTGCAGCACGCCCGTCGGCATCGATATCCACCACCAGCCCCTCGATCTTGCCGGGGGGTGGCGCACAGAGAAATTTGTCTGAGTAACCGCAAATAAACCTGCCGGTAACTGTTTTTCGATCGACACCGATAACGCCGTTCACAGCACCGGTCATACCAATATCGGTAATCACAGCCGTTCCGCCGTCTGGCAGCAGGCGTTCATCAGAAGTCTGAACATGGGTATGGGTGCCGAACGCCACTGTTGCTCTGCCATTGACATGCCAGAAAAATGCCAGCTTTTCTGAGGTTGCTTCGGCATGAAAATCAACAATCACCGGCATTTTACCGGGCAAAGTCGCGTAAAGCCTGTCAAAGGCTGCAAACGGGCATTCTGAACCCTCCATAAAAACACGGCCGGCCAGGTTGATCACCGCCAGATCACCCACAGCTGCTTTTTTAAAAACCCGGCAACCGCTACCAACTTTGGCCGCGATTATATTTTGCGGCCGCAGGATGAAATCATTGCGAGTAAGCAGTTCAGGCCAATCCAGGCGGGAAAAAATATGATTGCCGGTAGTTATTATGTCAACCCCGCAGCTTTTAACAAAATTGGCATGCTTGGCAGACAAGCCGTTGCCGGCGGTAACATTTTCACCGTTGGCTATGACCCAGTCCGGCTTATAAAGAGAAAGAAGCCCGGGTAACAGTGAACTCAACGCATCCCGGCCTGTCTTACCGTATATATCACCTATCATTAGAATCTTCATATTGCAGTGAAATATAACTGCCCCGGGGCTTGAAGGTCAACCCCGGGGCAGAAAACTTATACCTGTCTTTTCAGTTAATGAGCTACTTCAACGCTTCTGGTTTCGCGAATCAGCACCACTTTAACCTGACCGGGGTATTCCATGTCGCTCTCGATTTTCTTAACGATGTCTCGGCACACTTTCGGTGCAGAGATATCGTCAATTTCCTCGGGGCTGACCATGACCCTGATCTCACGACCGGCCTGAATTGCATAGGCCGAAGAAACGCCCTTGAAGCTCTTGGCAATGGTTTCGAGATCAACAAGACGCTTGATATATGCTTCGAGCGATTCGCTTCTGGCACCACGTCTTGAGGCCGAAATCGCATCTGCAGCGGCAATAAGAACCGCTTCAGGAGTTTCGAACGGCACGTCTTCGTGGTGAGCGGCAATCGCGTTAACAACCTTGGGCGATTCCTGGAATTTGCGGGCAAAATCTGCACCCAGCTTGGCATGATTACCTTCATCGCTCTCGATAACCTTGCCAATATCATGCAGTAGACCTGCACGACGGGCCAGTTGAATGTCGGCACCAATTTCTGCGGCAAGATTGCTGGCAAGATTTGCCACTTCTATCGAATGCTGCAGAACGTTCTGACCGTAAGAAGTGCGATAATTAAGCCTGCCAACGATCTCGACCAGTTCCTGGTGAATGCTCTGAATACCAAGAGCGAGCATGGTCTGTTCGCCGGCTTCTTTGATGCGCAGATGCACTTCTTTCTGAGCCTTTTCATACATTTCTTCAATTTTGGCCGGATGAATTCGACCGTCAAGAGTGAGGTTTTCAAGGGTAACACGCGCAACCTCACGTTTGATCGGATCAAACGACGAAAGAACAACGGCTTCCGGAGTATCGTCAATAATGACATCTACGCCGGTAAGGCTTTCAAAGGCGCGAATATTACGACCCTCACGGCCGATAATACGCCCCTTCATTTCTTCGCTGGGAAGCTCAACCACGGTCACGATTGGATCGATGGTGTGATCTGTGGCGCAACGTTGAATAGAAGTAGCAAGAACCTCACGCGATTTCTTGTCGGCAGAGCTTTTGATCTTCTGCTCAGCTTCATTAACTTTGAGCGCGATTTCATATTGAAGCTCGTCTTCAATCTTTTTCATCAACTGTTCACGGGCTTGTTCGGGTGAAAGACCGGCAACCCTTTCGAGCTCTTTTTTCTGCTGCTCGATAATGTCTACGCTGTCTTTCTTGAGCTTGTCGAGCTCGCTTTCCTTCTCACGAAGAAGGTCAGCACGCTTTTCGAGGTTCTCAGCTCTGACATCTACCTTCTCGAGACGGCTGGTCAGATGAGTTTCGAGCTTTTCGATTTCCTGCCGCCGTTTTTGCAGTTCACGGTCAGCGTTCTTCTTGTCATTCAGTTCCTTGTCACGAATCTCTTTGGCTTTCTTTTGAGCTTTTTGCAGCTCTTCTTGCGCGGCAGCGCGGGCTTCATCAAGAATTTCCTTTTCCTGCTGCTTGGCAGCAGCAAGAATACCTTCACCACTTTTGCGAACCAGGTGATTTGAAATGAAATAACCGATGAGGGCACCCACACCTGCACATATTAAGTAGAACAGGTATTGCATGGTTCCTCCGTTGGAATTTGTAGATATTTTTTTTGACAACCCATCAATGGCTGTCAAGGACGTTTTCTGCATGAATTAGAGATTTTCCTGGTGAATTTTAACACTGAACTCTTTCTTGAGTTCTTCAACGTAGGCTTCAAAAGCCTCACGCTGTTTCTGGGGCAGCAGGTGACCGCGAATCTGCTCTTTTACATCTTCGAGCTTGCGATTGCCGGCTGGCTGGCGTTCATCAACCCTGATAAGGTGGTAGCCGAACTGGGTTTTAACCGGGCCGACAATTTTGCCGATTTCGGCAGCTTTACAGGCCTGATCGAATTCTGGAACCATCTGACCTTCGCCGAATTCGCCTAGATCTCCACCCTCTTTGCCTGACGGACAGGTGGATTTTTCGCGGGCGAGATCGGAAAATTTAGTAGCATCTTTTTCGAGAGCGGCAAGCAGATCCTTGGCTTCAGCTTCTTCTTTAACCAGAATGTGATGAGCCTTCATCTGCGCTGGAACAGCAAATTGAGCGAGATTCTTCTGATAAAATTCTTCAATGGCCTTGTCATCGATCTGTATGCCATCGAGTTTGTCAGAAAGAAGCTTGTGAATCATTGTTCGTCTTGAAACATCAGTCACCACATCAGGAAACTGGGCAGACAGGGCTGTGAGGTTTTTCTCAGCGTTGGCAGAAGCGAGGTGTCTGGCATAAAAGCGTTCAAGGAAATCATTAAGCCCTTCGCCTCCAAGAATCTGCGGGCGAATAAAAGGGGGAATCTGCTGAAGTTCAGCATCGAGTTCTGAAACTTTAATTTCTTTGCCGGCGATTTTAAACAGAATGGCATTCTTTTCTTCGTCGGTCAGGGTTTCTTTGCGAAGGGTTTCAGCTACGGCTGCATCCATTTCAAAGGCAACTTCCTTTTTAAGCTTTTCAATTTCAGCTTTATATGCTTCCTGCTGTTTCTGGTTGAGGAGGTCGCGGCGGATCTGGGCAGAAACGGTATCAAAAGCCTTGGTAGCTCCTTCTTTCTTTTCGCTGTATTTAACAAGAAGGTAGAGATCTTCGTCGATCTTGATCGGGCCTGAAACTTCATCAGCTTTGAGGGCATTGAGGGCAGTCGCGATTTCTGGCTGAATCTGTGATTCTTCAACAAACCCCTTGTCGCCACCGTTTTCTTTGGCGGCATCGGTTGATTCTACTTTTGCCAGTTCAACAAAAGACTTGCCTGAATCAAGCTGTTTTTTGATTTCGGCTGCCTTGTCGGCTGATTTTAAAGACATCTGAAAAAGATGATACTGAGCAGGATCAACAAAACCGGCTTTGTTCTTTTCGTATGATTCTTTGACTTCTTCTTCTTTAACTTCGACGGCGCTGACAGTCTTGTTCATGCTTTCAGCGGCCAGTCTCATGGTAACCATCTCGTTAAAAGTCTTTTCATATTCTGCGCCCTTGTTAAGGCCCAGCTGTTCAGCCTTTTTCTGAAGAACGTTAACTTCAACCATCTGATCCAAAAATTCCTGGCGACCATCAGGAGTGGCAAAGCGAGCAACCACTTCAGGCTTGGAATTGGCTACGAGACCGCTCAGCTCTTTGTCGTAGGCGCTGCGCAGGATTTTTTCACTGCCGATCTCGGCCAGAACATCTTCAGGGCTCCCTTTGGCAGGGTTATCTTGAGCAAAAGAAGAAGCGACAAAAGTCGCGAAAAGAAACAGAAAAATAAACAAAGCGCCTGGGCGCTGATGTTTCAAATGCATAATGCCTCCGCGTTAATTTAAATGCGGATAGATTATAGCATTGTAAAAATGCAAATTCAATTAAACTGTCAGGCAATTTTGCAATAAAAAAGCCGCCGGTCAACCTGAGCTGACCGGCGGCCCTGAATCCGAAATCTGAGACCCTTACATAACTCTTACAAACACCAGACCGTCCAGGAACAGGGTGGCATTGCCACCAGAACCAGCGCTGATAGCCGTAAGGTCGATGTCGACACCAGATACACCGGCATTGATCTGAATCTGGCCAAGAGAGACAGCAGTTCTACCCTTGTTTATCGAGCTATAGCCACTGATATCTTTTTCAAGAAGTGTTGAGCTGAGAATGCCGTTTTCTCTGATCGATACACGCCAGTTACCGCTGGTATTGTGCGGAAAATAGTAGGCAAGAACATTGTAACGATAACCGCCGCTGCTGGGAGCCGGAAGCCGGAAATAGTCAGACGAGAAGAGAGTTCCGGCACCATATCTGAACTGGTCGCCAGTGCCTGGAACACCAACCGTAGATGGAACCAGAAGCGCAACACCTGCCCCAGAGAAGTAATCAACTTTTGGATAGTCTTTTGAGCTGTAGACAACGTAGAAATGATTCAGGTTATCGTTGGCTGCATCATCGAATTCCCAGTTCGGGTTTTCGCCTTCGAGAATTGCAACGAACATGCCGCCCGGGTATGCTTTAACATATGGGCTCAGCTCGCTTTCTTTGCCAGAAGAGCTTACGGCAGATACTTTAAAGAAATATGGCACGCCAAATTCAAGCTTCATGCCCTTCTTGTCTGGGTTCTGATTATAAGAACTCGGGAAAGCATTTATTACGTAGGCAGATGCCTCAGTCCACTGCGGCTGCCCGGTCAACATTTTGGTGTAACCACCATCAGCGACAGTCGAGAAATACACATTGTAGCTTACGGCATTGCGGCTGCTTTCCCAGGCCAGCTTGATGCCTGATTCGGTAGCACTCGATGACCAGGCTTTAACATTGGCCGGAACCGCAGGAATATCAGCATCTGAAGCCTGAGTGGTGATTGAACTCATTTTGCTGATGTTGCCATTGCGATCTACCACTCTCAACGCAAAAAGATTGTAAGCTGTGCCGTTGATATCTTTGAAGCTCTGAGTCAGGTTGGCAGTGCCGTTATCTTCGACAATACCAATCAGAGAAAACAGACCGTCGTTTGAATTAGCCCTGAAAATCAGATAACTGTCAAGATCGAGCGTCGGGTTCTGGCCCTGAAAAATGTTTGAACCATCTTCATTTACCGTCGGCTTGCTCCAGCTGATGATCGGGTCAACATCATTGCTGACCGAAAGGTTGAATGGAGAAGTCGGAATGGTATCGTCGCCTGATTTCAGTGTTACCTGAACAGGGTCAGAATTTTCACTTTCAGTGTAGTTTTCGTTAAAGGAACGGATAATATAGGTATACTGTTCGGCAGAAGACTTGCTGATAGCAGTATCAACAAAACCCGGTGTATCCTGAGGAACCGAAGAAACCCAGGTCACTCCGCCGGCGCTGGTGCTCAGCCCTCGATAAATGTTATAACCTTTGATATTGCTTGAAGTAACCTTGTCCCAGGCAACATACACGGCTTCGGTAGAAGCTCTCGCTCTGATATTAACAACCCTGGGTGGTCTCTCTTCAGCAGGCAGACCAGCTCTAACCTGAATGGCATTGGTGCGCGACAGGTCTGATTCTTTTCCCTGGGTGTCGAAGGCAGAAATCTTGTAAAAATAGTATTGATCATTTACAAGACCATTCTGCTGATCGTTATCAAGGTATGAAGGAGCCGGCTGATTACCGATTGTCGCAATCAGGGTGAATGGTCCACCCGAACTCGTCGAACGGTAAAGCTTATACCCCACCAGGTCAGCCTCAGTATTTGCAGACCAGTTGATCAGACAGGCGCGTTCTTTACCAACAGCCGTAACATTCTGCGGGATGTTGGGAGCCTCGTAGTCTGTCAGACCCGGGTCCTTTTTTGTTCCAGTAGTGCAGCCGAACAAGGTGAAAATCATGAGCAGCAGGGCAACTGCCACGAAATTCCGCCCCGCTTTTCTGGGCGCAACCTTTTTCCACATAAGTAATCTCCTTTTACAGGGTAACTTGACAAGATTTCACTTTAATCATCGTCAAAGGTTCAATAAGTAATTAGCTTTATAAGTAATTTTCATCTAAGTGCGGCGAACGATAAACGAAAACATGCTGCCATTTCGCTGCCGCTGCCTCCTGAATGAAAAATATCCACCGTTTTTACAGAAAGTACATTCGTCATGATCAATAATGTTGCCGCTTTTCAAACCAGCACTCTCAAGCTGCCGGCGATTCAGACCACGCAAGTCCAGATGCCATTTCACTCGCCTCTTAAAAAAATCTCCCCATCCAGGGTCAGTTTCCACAAACTGCTGGTATACTTCCTCACCCATCTCCAGGCAGCATTGCCCGATACAGGGCCCGATTAACGCCTTCAAATCGCCTGCGCCAACCCCATACTCTCTGGAAAATGCCTCGACGGCTCGCAACCCGATATTCATGCAGGTGCTGCGCCAGCCTGCATGAACCGCGGCTACGGCATTTTCCGAATAGATCAGCAGTGGCAGGCAATCTGCAGAAAAAACCCCGACCGGGCGATCGGCAAGACCGCTTATCAGACCATCTGCTTCGCCTGCCTGCAATAAAGAAGCAGCAGCCAAAACCGGCATTACCCTGTCCTGGTGAACCTGATGGGCAAAAGTAGGCAAAGGCAGGCCATATTCTTTGACAACCGGCAACCCGTTCCAGACAACCTTCGCCATGGCAGCGTCCATGTTGTAGAACGCCAGATCGCCATCTTCAGCGTCAGAAAAAGCCGCCAGAATCTTTTCGTCTTTAAAAATCTTCATTGCAGCCGGTGTTTCAGTATTCGGGGGTCAACGAGGCCATCATTTTTTCGGCCAGTTCATCGACGGCATCACGCCTGGAAGAAACTTCCTTCACCATCTTAAGAGTGCGACGCGCATCGTCGGGGCGACCTTTTCTGGCATAGAGAGAGGCCAGAACCACATAAGCTTCTTTAAGGGTGCGGTCGAGCGCAATCGCCTTCTTGCTTTTTTCATAGGCATCCTGATATCGACCCTGGTTATAACAGAGCAGTGCAATATCCTTGTAGACCTCAGCATTTTCAGGGTCAAGGCTCAACGCCTTGTTAAATTCAGTTTCAGCAAGGGCATACTGCCCGGATCTGAAGAAGTCCTTGCCCATGTCGCGATGAGTCTGAGCTTTCTGCGAACTCTTTTCTTCCATTTGTTTGCGCACCCTGAGCAACAGGTTTCTCGCCTGACGCGAAACCATTGTTGTCTGAGGGGCATTGTTGATAATGTAGTTCAGTTCATTTGCGGCTTCAGAAACAAGCCCACGATCGAGATAAGATTTGCTCAACGAATACTTTCTTTCAAGTTCTCGCTCCTGGCTGACGCTGATTTCTCTTGGAGTAGAAACCATGCGCACTGAAGCCGCTGAATATGAGGATGAAACAGTATTGGTTTCGCGTTCATTGCGGGCGGCAATATTTGCCCGACTCACATTATATTGACTGACAGCTGCCGGAGCAGCATTGAACGCCACATCTGCAGGGTTGTAAGCTGCTGCAACTACCGGCTGATCGATGGCACTGACCGGGGTAAAGCTCGTATTGCTTTCAACAGGGGCTGCTGCAACATTATAACCTGCACCCAGTGAACCGGATTTGCCTTTGCGTTCAAGAAGTTCCTGAAGTTTTGAGCTGCCCTGCATCTTCTTTACATTAGAAAAATAGAATTTTTTAGACTCTGAGGTCAGACTTTTAACCTTGCGTTCAAGGTGCTTTCTGATCGGGTCTGATTCAGGAGCTTTTGCAAGTGCCTGACGATAGACGTGCAGGGCCTTGGCATCATCTTTAAGCTTTTCATAACAATCTGCCAGCGGCACATAAGCCTTGAGATAATTTGCGTTCAACTGAATGACATTGCGAAAGTGACTGGCGGCAGCACTGTAGTTGCCAGCCGAAAATTCAACAAGCCCGAGATTGAAATGTGCCTTGAAAAAGCCTGGTTCAAGCTTGATGGCGGCCGAAAAATGACTGACGGCCTCGGCATGGCGATTGGCTTTATAGAGCGCCCAACCGAGCGAATCCTGAAAACTGGCTGTGTTCGGCTGAAGTTCAACTGCACGCTGACAAAGAGCTACTGCCTTTGCAGCATCGGTCTCGGTCGTTGCCAGAAGATAGCCAAGATTATTGAGCGCCGAAGGGTAATTTGGTTTGATGTTAAGGGCCCGTTCATAAGCCCGGGCTGCGTTGCGCAAGTCTCCGGTCTTCTCAAAGGCAAAACCCAGATTGTGAAAAGCCTCGGCAATATCAGGACGCAATTTTACCGCCCTCGTCAGGTCGGTAACAGCCTCAACAAAATTTCGGTCCTGAAGTTTCCCTGTTCCGCGCACATAAAGCTTCATTCCTTCATCCTGATACCCCGGCAGGGCATCAAAAGATAGAGAAAAAACAGGAACACTCAGGCAAAGCACCAGAAAACCGGTAAACACAAGCCTTTTCATGATTTGCCTCCTGATTATTGGCAACAATTTATAATTTTTCCCTATGTCTATCGGCAAATCCATGCGTTAACAGCAACTTTTTTTGCAGGTGCACCGTTTGTAGTGAAAATCATTCTCGTGTATGCTATAAAAAACAGGCGGCTGACAGGCCGAAGCCTTAAAATAGTAACCAGTAGGCAGGAGAGACTAAATGACCTCAAAAAAAACGCGCATTGTTGCCACCCTTGGCCCGGCATCTTCCGCCCTCGAAACCGTCGAACAGCTCATTATGGCAGGAGTCAACGTCTTTCGCCTCAACTTTTCCCATGGCACGCATGAAAGCCACCTGACCGCCATCAAAACCATACGGCAGGCTTCCGAAAAAACCTGCCGCTTCGTCGCAATTCTTGGCGACCTTTGCGGGCCAAAGATCAGAATTGGCAAATTCGCCAACGGCCCAATCGAATTAAAAGCCGGCGATCTCTTCTATTTAAGCGAAAACCCCGATGAACCAGGCAGTCAGAACGGCATTGGCACTTCATACCCATTCCTGACCAAAGACATCAGGCCGGGCAATTCAATTCTTCTCGACGACGGCAACCTGGCCCTCGAAGCCATCAGTATTGAAGGAAACCGCATAAACTGTAGAGTTACCGATGGCGGCACCCTGAAGGACAAGAAGGGGCTGAGCATGCCCAACGCAGCTCTGAGCATTGCAACCATTACCGAAAAAGACAAGCTCGACCTCAAGTTCATGATCGAAAATGAACTCGACTTTGTGGCACTCAGCTTTGTCAGAAAAGCCCAGGATCTAATCGACCTGCAGCAGTTGATTGGCGACAACCCCGTTCGCATCATTGCCAAAATTGAAAAACCCGAAGCCCTGAGCGAAATAGACAGAATTCTCGACAATTGTGAAGGGATAATGATTGCCCGCGGTGACCTCGGAGTCGAAATGCCGATTCAAAAGGTGCCGGCCGTACAGCGCCAACTTCTCCAGAAATGCGGCAGACGCGGCAAAACCGTCATTACCGCCACCCAGATGCTTGAATCAATGATCGAAAGCCAGCGCCCCACCCGGGCCGAAACCACCGACGTTTTTAACGCCATAATCGAAGGCTCCGATGCAGTCATGCTCTCAGGTGAAACTGCCGCCGGTAGATACCCGGTAGAAGCTGTTAAAATGATGGCAGCAATTGCCGCTGAAGCAGAGCAGGTCAATGTTGGCAATGATGAACGCATCAACAACCTGCTCCCTGAGGTGGGTAATGCCATCGAAGAAGTTATGGCACACGCAGCGTGCGAGGCAGCCCTGAATGTTAATGCCAGGGCAATTGTGCCCTTTACCCACAGCGGCAATACCGCCCTGCACATTTCAAAGTATCATCCTTCAACTCCGGTCTTTGCCTTGACTCCCCGGGCTGCAACCTGCCGCCGCCTTGCCCTCAGCTGGGGTGTAAATCCGCTTATCGTCAGCGACATGCGCAATACCGACGAGATGATCGCCATGTCAGAAAAAACATTAAAAGAACTCGGTATTGTTAAATCCGGTGATGTCATTGTCATCGTTGCCGGCGTGCCCCTGGGGGTTAAAGGCAACACCAACCTGATGAAACTGCACCGCATTAAATAACAAATCTGCAGAAGCCCGGCCTTTAACAAACTGGCCGGGCTTCTGCAGATTTTATGGCAAATCAGGCTGACAAATCAGCAGTAACTACCTTTTTTCGTTTTCGTCGATAATCTCATCGACGAAATGGTAACCGCATTTGTCTTTGGTATGCGGAAACATATCTTCTTCGTTGAATGGATAAATTTTGCAGACATCGGGCTTGGTTTCAT
Organism: Candidatus Rifleibacteriota bacterium; assembly: GCA_028691595.1. Taxonomy (GTDB): domain Bacteria; phylum Muiribacteriota; class Ozemobacteria; order Ozemobacterales; family Ozemobacteraceae; genus Rifleibacterium. Next base: position 22,291 of record JAQUZA010000003.1, on the reverse strand, counting down.
GTATGCGGCAGAGAAACATCCCGTCTTTTTCATACAGAAACGGGCAGGGAAAAGACGATTTGCAGCAGGCTCCACAACCAAGACAGTCACCCCGACGGCGTTTAAGCCCCTCTTCAACGACCTGCTTTTTCAGAAGCATCAGGTAGCGGCGCTTAACCTGCATTTTAAAAGAAGTTACAACTTTTTTATAAACTTTCTGCATTAGAACTCCCACACACAAAACAGGGTGTTTGAATTATATGCCCAGGCTACCGACAGGTCAACATTTTCATGCTTTTTTTCAAATCACAAAAACAATATCGAACACCCAGAAATAAAATTCTGCCAGTTCAATGACAGGTATGCCTTAACCCCTGTTTAAAAACTGCTAAGCCTTTGTCACACAAGAATTTCGGGGGTTCTTCGTCCCGGCAAGGGTCTGTCGATTTAATCAGTAATTTGATGCTTAATTTAATAGAAACCAGTTTTAAGCCTTCACCAGGTGCAGATAGAAGACGGGATTACTTTTTCGTAAGCTTGTGACGAACGAAGTGAGGAATCGCTGAAGAAAAAGTAACCCGGCTGATAGCTGCGCCGTCGAACCGGAGAACATTATTTAATAATCCTTAAATCACTTTTCATGGGAGAATAAATAGACAGACCCGCAAGCGGGAATCCAGTGCTTGCCTGCTTTTAGCCCCGCCTTCGCGGGAATAATTCTCAAGAATTTACATCACGCGGCCGTTCATAGCTTGAAGAAACCACGAATTCGCCGCAAAATAGCGGCTTTGGCAGCGTTTTCGTCAACCTGTTTCTGGCTGACGACCTTGCTTTCATGATGGCTGGCAACCATCTGACTGGTTCTGTTGCTTCTTTCTGCCAGAGTCTTGCTCAAATTTTCTGCCAGCTGACTGTCTTCGCTGAGCAGACGGCCCATCGTATCCCGATTCAACTTAAGCAGGCGTATTTCGGTCTTGGCGACAACGGAAGCAGAGCGCTTTTCGCCCGTAAGCAATGACATTTCTCCGAAGAACTCTCCTTCTCCAAGCTCTGCAACAGCCTTCTGGCCGGCACTGGCGACAAAAACCTGCACCCTGCCACGGTCAATTATAAAAAAGTCGGTATCAAAAGCCCCTTCGGTAACCACGTGCTCACCAGTCTCATACCAGCATTCTTCAAGCCTTTCGGCAACCAGAACTTTGAGCTTCTGGTCAAGGGCGGCGATAAAATCGACCCCGGCGATAAGGCTGAGGCGGTGCTCGATGACCTTCTGATGATCGTCCTGTTCATGGTGAACATAGACATCTCTGATGGGAAAAGGTATCGACAGACCTTCACGCTTCAATCTATACCAGATACGCGATGAGAGTTGATCAAGAATTTTATCGGGTCGATCATCATTCGATTGCCAGAACCTGATTTTGTAATCAATTGCCGATTCACCAAACCTGGTAATGATAACGCTTGGAGTCGGCCGCTGATAAATCTCTTCAACCTGTCTTGCTGCCGCCAGTAGTATTCTACGAAGCCTTTCAGGCGAAACTCCGTATGGAAGCCCGACTGTCAGCTCACTGAACATTGAACCGGAATTATCTGAGTAATTGATTATTTCATTTTTGGAAATATGATTATTTGGGATGACCACCAGACCCATATTAGACTGACGCAAGGTGGTTGCCCGCCAGTTTGATTCTTCGACACGGCCAAAATAACCGTTGATCTTTATCCAGTCACCAATTCTGAACGGGGGGGAAATGTGAACCGACAAACCGGCAAACAGGTTGCCGAGCACATCCTGAAGAGCAAGACCGAGAACCATTGTAAAAACCGCTGAAGTGGTCAACAAGGGGGTAATGTCAATTTTGTAGGTATTAGATAGAAACGACAGTATAAGAATCAGATATACCAGACTCTTTAAAAGCTGCCTGAAAATACTCGGAAACTCCTGCCCTGACTTGCGCTGTGAATAGCTGCGCAGGGCTCCGAAAAAGAGAATTTCGCCGATCAGCAGAACAAGAGAAGCGTTTAACAGTAATTGAGCCAGCGCAAAAACTTCCGGTCTGAAAAAATCAAAATCACGCAGCCGGCAATAAATATAAAATGGCAATGATGCCGCCATAAGATAGCCGGGCATGGAAATGGCATTCCAGAAGGTTCCTTCATTCGCCCCGCTGCGCCGTGCCATCACTCGCAAAAAGCCTCGCCAACCTATTATTAAAACCAGCAGCAGAACAAAAAATATGCCTTCACTGAGTATCAGCGGAACAATTTCGTTGATTCCAGACAAGCCATTACCTCGCATAAGTCGAATTACAATTCACCTATGTATCGGCGTTATTCTCACAAGCGTTAACAGAAGGTTGTTTACAGCTTGACTTTTTGCCCTGAAAATCGTTAAAGATGTAGTCAGACCAACAGGAAATCATTATGCAGGAAATTTTTAATAAACTTGAATTCAGAGCCTTTTCTTACGAAGAAGACCCAGAAGCCGTCGTAGACATGCATTGCTGTTCTGAGGTTCTCGAAGGGTCGTGGTTTGACCGTAGCGAAACATGCCGCATGCACGCCAAAATCGTTTTTCGCAGCCCCGGCTCTTCATGGGTGCTCGCCTACAACTCGTTGATCTTTGCCCATGCCGATCTTGTCAAGCAGCCTTCGGGCGAAGCTTCGATAATTGGCTGGCGAATTCACGAAAATTATCGTCACCCGAAGGTTGCCCGGCTTCTTCTCGAAGGCCTAAGCCGTGAAGCCAAAAAAAGAGAATGTTCGGGAATGATAATCTTCGCTGAAAGCAGCAAAATCAGCGAAGAACTTGCAATGCTAGGAATGCGCCCTGATCGCAATTATCGCTATGCTGACATCTCTGCTGCCGAGCATGGCAAAATTCTCAGAAATGAGAGAGTGGTTCTTCACCCCGACGAGATTGCCGGGCTTAACCTGCATCCTTTTCTCGGTTCTCCCCTGCCCCCGGCTTATCTTATGCAGCGGGCCTATCTTGGGGCAGATTACGCGGTCTTTCGTCACAGCAAGCCCGCAACCTTCGAAATCTACAAAAAAGACCTGACATTTCTCGCCTGCCACGACGGGCGCGAGTGGTTTATCTTTAAAAAGGGTGACTGCAAACCCGAGAAAGATGTTGTTTCATCTGTCCTGAAAACTGCGGCATCACTGCTGCCAGGTCGCATTCTACTCAGCGACAGGGCCTGCGAAGCCGCTGATTTGATCCCAATCAACGATGGAGTTTACCATGACTTTTTCTCTGCGCTCTAAGTCTACCCGAACCACTCTTTTCACACTGCTTGCAGTTTGTCTTTTTCTCTTCGCTGCCACCGATGCTTTTGCCCAGCGTAACGTCTGCTACGAATGCAAAACCATAAATAAAGCTGATGCCACAAACTGCAAGAACTGCATGCTGGCCTTGAATCTTTGCCTTGATTGCAACACTGAAAACCCCGCTGACAAAGATTTCTGTATCAATTGCAACGCACCACTCGCAGAAATGAGAGTATTGGGGCGTATTGCCTCAGAAACCCGCGAACAACTTAGACTCGGCCAGTCTGAGCGCGCCAGAATCGAAAAAGAACTGATGAAAATCGCCCATCTTCTCAAACAGAAGCCTGAAGACGAAGAAAAGCTGACTTATAAACGCGCCATGCTGCTGCACCGCATGAATTTCTTCTCACGCGAGGCCGAAACCTGGCGTGAATTTATCAGCAAATTCCCCGAAAGCAAGAAAAAATCTACGGCAAATGCTTATCTCTCGGTTGCCCTGCGCAAATGGGGATATCTGTTTTACAGCCAGAAAAATAAAACCGGGGCCGCCACCCTTTTTGAAGAAGCAACCAAGGCAAACCCGATGAATCATGATGCCTGGAACTGGCTTGGTAGAGTTAGAATGGAAGCCGGAAAAACCGCCGAGGCAAAAGAAGCATACCTGAAAAGCCTTGAAGCCAACCCCGGTGATAAAACCGCCATTCACTTTCTAAAAACTCTCAAAGCAACCATCCCCGCTGAACTTCTCAAGCCAAGAGATGCTGATGTCCAGAAGTGACCACCTGAAAGAACTGGCGGGCGATTTTCTGGCTCAGTTTTCGCCGCCGGTTCTTAAGCAGGTCGATGCCCTGTTTGATCAGCTTAAATCTGACAGCGTCAGCAAACTTGCGGTAAACTTCGGGCTGGCAATGCCGCCCGAAATGCGCCGCCGGGTTCTTGCCAGCATCGGGCTCGAAGACAAAAGTGCTCCCCAGATTCCAGACCGGCACCTGCCCTACCTGATTGTAATGAAAAACCTGGTAGAAAAATTTGGCGACTCAATCACCAGCATTGGCAAAGAGGAAATGGCTGGCCAGATATGGCGGGAAGGCCGAAGATTACGCCTTTTCGAGAACGAGATACAACAACTCGTTGACTTTTTTCCGGCCTGGCTGACAGGAATTGCCCGAAAAAAGGCAGTTGAACTGTCGCCGGCCCGGGTCGGCAGTGTAAATAGTGCCTCCCAGATGGAAAACTATGAAGACTCCGCCGGCGACATATCGTTTGGGGGTATTATCGGGCAATCAGAAACCATGCGCTCGATGTTTTCATGCCTTAAAAAAATAAGCGGCAGTAATCTGTCGATTCTCATTCAGGGCGAAAGCGGCACCGGCAAAGAACTCGTAGCTCACGCCATTCATTCTTTGTCTGACCGTGCCGGCAACAGTTTTATTCCGGTTAACTGCGGAGCATTGCCAGATTCAATTATTGAAAGCGAACTGTTCGGCTACGAGAAGGGCGCTTTTACTGGTGCGGGTTCGCAAAAACCCGGCTATTTCGAGATTGCCAACCATGGCACCATTTTTCTTGATGAAATAACCGAAACCTCTCTCAACACCCAGGTCAAACTTCTGCGGGTTTTGCAGGAACAACAGTTTTACAGAGTTGGCGGCACCAGACCAGTTTCGGTTGACTGCCGGATAATCGCTGCCACAAATAGAGACATGCTCGAAATGGCCAAAACCGGAGCCTTCAGACATGACCTCTATTACCGCATCAACGAAATGACAATTTCGCTGCCGCCCTTGAGAGAACGCAAAGAAGACCTGCCATCACTTGTTAAGCACTTTCTCCAGCGGTTTGCTGCGCAAAACAATCGCACTTCACCAGCGATCAGTGCTGCATCATGGAGAATTCTGCATGAATACAACTGGCCGGGAAACATCCGGGAGCTTGAAAATGCCCTCAAACGTGCCGTCGTTCTCGCTGACGAAACAATAGAGCCTGATCATCTGCCGGCCGGAATCAAAGAAGCGGCAATGCAGAACAAATTCAGGGCTTCGATGCCGGAAAACGGCTCTTTTGATGAGCTTATGGCCTGCGCTGAACGAGAAATCCTCTCAGCTCAGCTGCAGAAGCACAACTTCAATGTTTCAAAAACTTCAGCGGCACTGCAGATCAGCCGCAGAACTCTGCAACGCAAGATAAAACAGCTGGGGCTTGATAAAATCAGGGGTTAAACCGGTTAACCGGTGAATTTTGCCTCTACCAGAGTTGCAACACCATATACAAGATTGGCGATCGACTTCATGTTTGCTCCGGTAAATTCAAAAGTTGCATCGCCAGTCTTTTTAACACCGGGAATCCATTCGAGGCGCGGCGAAAGACTGACATCATGTAACTTAATTGTCAGTTGCGTCGGCCCCGAAATCTGCGATGGCTCGATTGAAGCAACATTTTTCAGGGCCCGCCTGGTTTCATCGCGTAATTGTTCACATACCCGGTCAGGATGCACACACAAAGCTCCGTCAGAACCAATTGAGTATTTGGTAATTACAGTGTGAGTTGAAGGCATGTTGGTGCCCGCCTGCTCAACAGACTTCGAATCACCACTGATCAGAAGAGTTGGCACTTTCATTTCGCCTGCCACCAGAGCAAGAATATCGAACTCACCAACCGGCTGACCAAAAATTTCAAAAGAAACCTTGTTCGAATAGGTATGTGGCAGAACGCCGCCATAAGTGCCGGTTCTGGCATGAATGCCAAGCAGAACCAGCCCGGTGAAAGTTGAATCTAACAGATCAAACCCTGAAGTGGGTCTGAAACCACCACGAATCACCATTACTTCACGGGGCAGCATCTCGGTTTGCACCGTGAGACCATTACCATGAAAATCATTAACATAAACTTCTTCAACGCCAGCGCTGATGGCAGACTCGCAAACCGCCCTGATTTCACGGGTATACTGCAACCGGGCCGCCTCAAAATAAGAAGAATTCCCTCCGGTCTGGGTCTCTGCAACCACGCCGGCAATGCCTTCCATATCTGCAACAATATAAAGTTTCATGTGCGTTCTCTCCCGAAAAATTTCACATACAGCGAAGCGTTTGTCGTATTATAATATGCTTCATCATGGCAAAAAAAGGCAACCGCTATTTTAAACTTCATAGCCCTTTTCAGCTTCGTGGCGACCAGCCTGAGGCTGTAAAAAAACTTGCAGCATGGGTAGAACAGGGGCATGAACGCACCACCCTGCTGGGCGTAACCGGTTCAGGCAAGACTTTTACCATGGCAAATATCATCGAACGCGTCCAAAGACCGGTTCTGCTGATCACCCACAACAAAACGCTTGCCGCACAGCTCTACAGCGAATTTAAAGAATTTTTTCCGGAAAACGCCATCGAATATTTCGTCAGCTATTACGACTACTACCAGCCCGAAGCCTACATTCCTTCGACTGACAGCTACATCGAAAAGGACTCGGCCATTAACGAACAGATAGACCGTTTCAGACACTCCGCCACCACTTCACTTTTTTCGCGGCGCGATGTCATGGTCGTTGCCTCTGTCAGCTGCATTTTTGGGCTGGGCTCACCTTCCGATTACTCCGAAATGCGTATTCCCCTCAAGCTCAACCAGGAGTTGAGCCGGCAAAAACTGGTCCGCGATCTTATCGATATTCAATATTCCCGCAACGACATGGATTTTCATCGTTCAAGATTTCGCGCCCGCGGCGAAACAATAGATATCTTCCCTGCCTCCAGTGAACAGGCGATCAGAGTTAAATTTTTTGGCGACGAGATCGAAAAAATCGAGCAGTTTGACCCGCTAACCGGCGAAGTCACCCAGAAACTCGATTCAGTCGAGATTTTTCCTGCCCAGCACTTTGTTACCACCAGCGAAAAAATGGAACGCGCCCTGGTAAATATCGAAGCAGAAATGAAAGACCAGGTTCAGTTCTTTGAGAACAACCGCAAAATGATCGAAGCACAACGAATTTATGAACGCACCCGCTACGACATGGAAATGCTTCGGGAAACCGGTTTCTGCAAAGGCATCGAAAATTATTCCCGCCATTTTTCAGGGCGACAGGCCGGCGAACCACCCGACACCCTCGTCGATTACCTTCCCAAAGACTGCCTGATAATTCTCGATGAATCGCACATGACGGTGCCACAACTCAAGGGCATGTATCGCGGCGACCGCAGCCGCAAGCAAACCCTTGTCGATTTTGGCTTCAGACTGCCTTCCGCACTCGATAACCGTTGTCTGACCTTTGAAGAATTCCTGGGCCGGAAAAGACCACTGCTGTTCGTTTCAGCAACCCCCGGGCCATACGAGCTCGAGACTTCTCAAGATCGTATTGCCGAACAGCTTATTCGCCCGACCGGCCTTCTCGACCCGAAGATCACCGTCGTAAAATCTGAAGGGCAGATCGACCATCTCGTCAGCCAGATCGATATTCGCATCAAACGCAACGAAAGAGTGCTGGTAACCACCCTCACCAAAAAAATGGCCCAGGAACTCTCAGGCTATCTTTCAGACCTCAATATTCCCACAAGTTACCTCCATGACGAAATCGATACCCTCGAGCGCATCGAGATACTGAGAGACCTGCGAGCCGGCGAAATCAAGGTTCTGGTCGGCATTAACCTGCTCAGAGAAGGTCTCGACCTGCCCGAAGTATCACTGGTGGCGATTCTCGATGCAGACAAAGAGGGCTTTTTGCGTTCGGCATGGGCCCTGATGCAGATTTGCGGCCGCGCGGCCAGAAATGTCAATGGCGAAGTCATTCTATTTGCCGACAAAGTCACCGCAGCCATGAAATTCTGCATCGATGAAACCGCGCGCCGGCGACAGATCCAGGAACAATACAACATCGACAACGGGATTCAGCCCAAAACCATTATCAAATCGCTGCCGGCACTATTTCTTCCCGGTGATGCCCCTGACCGCAAAGAACCCACCGGAATCGATGAAGTCAGACTTACAGAGCTGCTCAACAATCTGAAGAATGAGATGAATGCAGCCGCAGGCCGCATGGAATTCGAAAAGGCGGCAATGATCCGCGATGAAATAATCGCCCTCCAGGAAGAACACCTTGAACTGGGTGTCCTCGGCCAACTCGGCAAAGCCTTAAAAACAGGCAAAGAAAAGGGAGCCGCCCGGAAAAGAAAAACCCGGACTCTTATGGCACCGGGGCAGCACGGCCGTAAACCCAGATAACTTCGCACAGACTTACAACATGTTGTTGCTTTTCTTTGTACGGTCCGGCGGCTGTTGATACGATGAAAAGCAAATTGACTGCAGAATTATGACGTAAAAAATATTTAACACTTCTCCTTGCCAAGCCCCCATGATTTTGTTATGTTTTAAGTGTAAGCAGTTTTAAAGCTATTTGATAATTTTCCCTGCGTTGTGCGTGATGGTGCAGGTCAAATTGAGCCGATACCTGTATCTTAAAGGGAATCTGTCTCTGACTATCTCTGGGATCAACTTACGAGTGGATGTAATGCCATTACGAAGTCCCCGATGATTAGGCAGGCGGACAACCGTGCTGTTTCAGTGGGTTCAATTTATCCTTTACACGGCATCTGCGGGGTTCAAAAAACCGCCCTCACGGGCGGTTTTTTATTTCTGCCACTTCTTGGCATTAGCCCTCTTTATTCTTCAAATTTTGGCTTTTAGATGCTAAACTTAAAAGGCAGGTTTCTCATATTGCCGGTGTTAAAGGTTTATTAATGGCCAGATCAAGCAGGCTTAGTACAATCGAAGACTTCGAAAAGCTCCAATCCAGTGATTTGATGCTGGTAATCATGTTTATTGGCGTAGTGGTTCTCCTGCTGCTGGCCGGAGCCGTATGGGGAGCCTGGGGGATTTATGATGCCTGGAGACTGACCGGCGATGGGTTGAAGGCAACGGCTGTCGTCACAAAGCTCGACCCCTACTCGACCAAACGAGGCACCCGTTATAACCCGATTGTTACCTTTACGACCAACAAAAACATCGAGATTAAGATGTTGCTGTCCGAACACTGCAAGGCCGAAATTGGTCACAAAGTTGAACTTATCTATGACCCCGACCGACCAGACAAGAGATACAGAGTCAACACGCCTGCCGCCCTGTGGTATTCTCCGGCTACCCTCATAGTTGTTGCCCTGGTGATTGCCTTCCCATTCGGGCTTGAACTGCGAAAAATGCTGATTGCGGCGCAGTTGATCAAAGACCCCAGAACCGCAAAAACCTTTAAAAATTCATCACAGCCGAGTATTGCCGAGCTGAATCGGCGGGCGGCACTCTCTGACATGGCAAAAACAAAGACAAAAGGGCAAAATTACGGCAAAACCGGCCCGAAACAGCATAAATAGAAGCTATGTATATTGTTGTATTGACAATTATAAGTATTCTTATTGCCTGGATATTTTTCCAGAGCAGAGAACGTGAACAGGAGCGCACCGAAAATTTCAAAAAGATGGCAGAGAAAAACGGTTACTCTTATAAAGAGACCAGCCCGGGTTTTATCCGCCGCCTCAGAAGGTTTAAATTCTTTTCACAAGGTCAGAATAGAAGAGTAGCGAACGTAATTACCGGCAACTTCGGAGACTTTGAATTCAAAGTTGCCGATTACAGCTTTGCAACTGGCTTCAGCCATTCAGCACAAGCTCATTTTTATACTATCTGCCTGATCCATGACCATACAATGAACCTGCCACATTTTTTCTTGAGGCATGAAGACAACCCTTACGACTACCTGGGGAAATTATTCGGTGGGCAGGATATCAATTTTGCAGAAGACCCGGCTTTTTCAGAAGCCTTTGTTCTTCAGGGTGATGACGAAATAGATCTGAAATATCTGTTCAATGCGAAAACCAGAAAGATTATGATGAAATACGCTGGCAGTTGTTCGCAGTTAGAGGGAGTGGGCAATACCCTGATGCTCCACAGGGGCGGTGGAGTTTGGGCCGCAACTGTACCCGCCCTGATTGAAGAAGCAGCGGAAATATGCCGGCATCTCAAGCGAACCGTCGAAATTGAAGGGCTGGACCGCCGATAGCGGTTTTGCCACCTGCCTGGCACGCAATTCCTTAAAATAATTGCTTTTGCCGTTTTTTGCGTTTATTATGTGGCCCATGAACAGCAATCAGGTGTTAATAATTTCGGATAACCCCAGTCGCTTTTTTATTGAGCCACTGGCTCTTTCACCCGACAAATGCCGGGCCGCAAAACTTGATTCAATAAGATATCTCGGGTTTTCAGCTCTTCAAACGGTGGTTATCGATTGCGCAAGCATCAGTCAGACTCTCAAAAAAGTCAGCCTGGGCATCAGAGACGATCATGAAACCCAATCGCTCTGGGAGCTCCTTTCCGGCACCCGGGGCCCAAAAGTATACCTGCTTGTCGAAAAAATGGCCCAGACCAGCCCCGAAATGCAGCAACTGGGCGTTGAATACATAATTCCCGGTGAGCTGCGGAAACTTGTTGATACCACTGTTGATCAGCAGACCAGAAGCTTTGCCGGCAGTGAAAAATTTACTCAGAGCACAGTTCTGACTGCTGATGACGTTCGCTCACTGCATCAAAATGGCGCAAGAAACCTGCCTGATGGCTGCACCCTCACCCCATGGGCCGCAGAGGTGGCAGCGTCGCTGAACCTCAGCAATAGCAAACACCAGCTTTATTTTCTACTCCCGGTCATTGCCGAATCTCGCCAGGGGCTGGCGAATCAGCGCGAAGAACTTTTTTCCCTGGCAAGTCGCTTTCCCGGCCTTCTTTTTATCGTCAATGAGCTTTATCTGCCGGTTTTTAATGGTCTATTCCCCTCCCTGAGTGGTCGAACCGTCGCTCCGTCTGTTCACTGGGCGAGCCATGGAGCCTTCACCGGTGAAGTTTCGGTGCAGATGCTGGTTGACCAGCGTTGTTTTGGAGCCATTATACCTCCAAAGAAGCCTTATACGGACCCTGAGAACCTGAAAAAACTTTCAGCTCCCGCGCAAAAGCATGGGCTTGCTCTTTTTTGCACATTTACACTTGCGTCTAACGGTACCTGTGATATAATTGCCTCTGATCGTCGGGCCGCAGATGGCATGATTTCCCTTTATCAATCAGGGGTTGTTGACCCGGGCCGACTGCCAGAATCGGGTGCCGTAGCAGTAACTAAAGACTTTTTACAGCAAATTACCATCAGGAAAGGAAACTGAACCAGATGATCGACGAAAACCAGGTTAAAACAATCGTTGCTGAAGTGTTAAAATGCATCGACCTCCGCGGTAGAATTAAAACGGGCATGGTGCCCTGCGGTGTCAGCAATCGCCACCTGCACGTTTCTCAGGCTGACCTCGAAACCCTGTTTGGTAAAGGCTACGCCCTCAAAGAAATGAAACCCCTTTCTCAACCGGCCCAATATGCCGCTGAAGAAACCGTTCTGCTTGTAGGCCCCAAAGGCTCGATCGAAAAGTGCCGCATTCTCGGCCCGGTCAGACCGAGCACTCAGGTCGAAATTTCCATGACCGACAGTTTTAAGCTCGGAGTTAAAGCAATTGTCAGAGATTCCGGCGATACCGCGAATACTCCCGGGCTTGTTCTGGTAGGCCCTGCTGGTGCCGTTACCATCAAAGAAGGTGTAATCGTGGCTGCCCGCCACATTCACGCCAGCACCAGTGACGCAGCTAAACTTGGTCTCAAAGACAACGACAGAGTCTCTGTTAAAACCGGTGGAGTTAAATCGGTCATTTTTAACAACGTTCTCGTCAGGGTCAGCGACAAGTTCGCTCTTGATTTCCATATCGATACGGACGAAGCCAACGCCGCCGGCCTCAAAAACGGCGACATGGTCGAAATAGTAGCTTAATTTTAATTTTGTAATAAAACTTTCAGGAGGTTGTCATGCAGGAAGCCCTGGGTATGATTGAAACACGTGGATTAACAGCTCTCATTGAAGCATGTGACGCAATGGTAAAAGCCGCCAACGTAAAACTCGTCGGCTGGGAAAAAATCGGTTCAGGTTATGTAACCGCTTTCGTCAGAGGCGATGTTGCCGCAGTTAAAGCTGCTACCGATGCCGGCGCTGCCGCTGCCAAGAAACTCGGCGAACTGGTTTCTGTACACGTAATTCCCCGCCCTCACACCAATCTTGACGAAGTGCTGCCCATCAGAGAAATCCTGGCCAGCTCCAAGAAGTAATCAAAGGGCATAAGCTATGATACTTGGCCGCGTATGTGGTACTGTTGTTTGTACCCGCAAAGATGACAGCCTGACAGGTTTGAAACTGCTCGTAGTCGAAGAACTGACTCTCGACGGTGCCAAACCTACAGGTAACCACGTCGTCGCTGTTGACGCGGTAGGTGCAGGTGCCTCAGAGAACGTTCTGGTCGTTGCCGGCAGCTCGGCAAGGCTTTGTGAGCGCACGCTCAAAAAGCCGGTTGACGCTGCAGTCTGCGCCATCGTAGACCAGGTGGTTTTCGATTCAGAACGTTCCTGAGTAGCCCGGCATTCTTAAAAACCGGAGACACAGAATATGAGCGTTTCAAGGGAAGACTTGAATCTGATTGTCCAGGAAGTACTCAGCCGGATAGGTAACGCCCCATTGCCCTCCGCCATTTCAAAACCCGCTGCAGCACAAGGCCGCGGCATTTTTGAATCGGTAGACGATGCCGTTGCCGCCGCTGACCGGGCCCAAAAACAGCTTGTCGATCTGCCGCTGGCCACGCGCGGCAAAATTATTGACAACATGCGCCGCCGCTCACTCGAAAAAGTTGAAGAGCTGGCCCGCTTTGCCAACAAAGAAACCGGTTACGGGCGAGTTGACGACAAAATCCAGAAAAACAAACTGGTTATCGACAAAACTCCCGGCATCGAAGATCTGACACCCGAAGCCGCTTCCGGCGACCATGGCCTTACCCTTGTCGAGAGAGCTCCCTATGGTGTTATCGGGGCAATCACCCCATCCACCAACCCGACGGCATCAGTGATAAATAATGCTATCAGCATGGTTGCCGCCGGTAATGCAGTAGTTTTTGCCCCGCACCCGGCAGCTGCCAAATGCAGCCAGTTTGCCATGAGCCTGTTGAACGATGCCATCGTTGAGGCTGGCGGGCCCGAAAATCTGCTTACTACAGTTTTTGAACCCAGTATTGAAAACGCGCAGAAAATAATGACACATGCCGGTATCAGATTGCTTACAGTTACCGGTGGCCCCGGTGTCGTTGCCGCTGCTTCTAAATCGCGCAAAAAATATATTGCCGCCGGCCCGGGTAATCCGCCGGCCGTCGTCGACGAAACCGCCGACCTTAAAAAGGCCGCCCGCGACATCGTTTCGGGTGCCAGTTTCGACAACAATGTTCTGTGCATCGCCGAAAAAGAAATCATTGTTGTTGAATCAGTTGCTGACGAACTCAAAAAACACCTGCGCAACAGCGGTGCCTATGAAGCTTCGCAGCGCGAAATTCAGCAACTCGAAAAAATCTGCATCGACCAGAAAGCTGGCGCACCCAATCGTAAGCTTGTCGGGCGCAACGCCTCGGTCATTATGGCTGAAATCGGTGTCAGAATCCCGGAAGAAACCCGGATCATCCTTTGCGAAACTCTTCCAGACCATCCTTTCGTGGTTGAAGAACTGCTGATGCCGGTTATCCCACTGGTGCGCGTCCGTGATGTTTTTGCTGCCATCGATCTGGCAGTGAAAGTTGAAGCCGGAAACCGCCATACCGCAGTAATGCACAGCAAAAACATCGACAATCTTCACCTCATGGCCCGCAAATGCGATTGCAGTATCTTCGTTAAAAATGGCCCCAGCTATGCAGGGCTGGGGTTTGGCGGAGAAGGTAACACAACCATGACCATTGCCTCGCCAACTGGCGAAGGCATTACTACAGCCCGCTCATTTACCCGCATGCGCCGCTGCGTCATTGTCGATTCATTCAGAATCGTCTGATCACTGTCCTGGCTGGCTTGTGAGCCCACCCCGGGCGTGCCCGGGTGTTGCTGACACCGGCTCTGATAATCGAGGCAAATATGGCAGAACAGAATTTCGCCCATCTTGGGCTGGTAGGTTGCGGTGGTGCCGGCTTTCCAACTCAGGTCAAGCTCGCAGCCCGCAATGTTGACGCACTGATCGTCAATGCCGCTGAGTGTGAACCACTGCTTCACAAAGACAAAGAGATTCTCAGGCACCATACCTCAGATTTTTTTAAAGGCCTGATTGCTGCCATAAATATTACCGGTGCCAAAACAGGTTACATCGGCATCAAAAAGAAATATAACGAACTGATATGCTACCTTGAAGAAACCATACCTGATGAACGCATCCAGGTACTGCGACTTGGTGATTTTTACCCCGCCGGCGACGAATACGAGCTTGTATATGAAGCAACCGGCAGGCTGATCCCCTTCGGCGGGATTCCGCTGAACATCGGTTGCGTGGTCATGAATGTCGAAACCCTCCTCAATATCGGGCGAAACCGCCCGGTAATCAGCAAATTTCTTACCATTACCGGCAAGGTCCCCCACCCCTGCACCGTTGAAGTCCCTATCGGCATCACTGTTCTCGAAGCTCTGGCTCTTGCCGGCCTTAACAGTATCGATGGCCTGCGAATAATTGATGGCGGCCCAATGATGGGGAAACTGGTCACCGACCCGGCCGTTGATATTGTCAGCAAAACCTGTGGCGGCCTGATTGCCATGCCTGAAGATCACGTGTTGATCCGCAAGATGACCGCAGGTGACCGCAAGAATTCGCGCATCGCACGCTCAGCCTGCGACCAGTGCACTGATTGCTCAGAGCTTTGCCCTCGAGCACTGCTTGGCTACCCGATCAGACCACACAAAGCAATGCGCACCGCCCAGCTGGCACCCTACGCCGAAAGTGACTATGCCATTGATTCCGTTTTCTGCAGTGAATGTGGCCTGTGCTCACTCTTTTCGTGCCCAGAAGACCTGCCGCCACGCGAAATGTGTATGATTTCAAAGAAATTTCACCTGGGCAAGGGTGTCAAACTGGCTGCATTCAAAGGCGAACCCCAAATTCACCCGATGCGCCAGGCCCGCCGGGTAACCATCGAAAGACTGCTCAAAAAACTGGCGCTGCTTGACTATAACCATAAAGCACCATTGACCAATATCAGCAGACGTTTTAAGAAGGTAACGCTGCCACTGAAAATGCATATCGGCGTGCCGGTTACCCCGCTGGTCAAAACCGGCGATACCGTCAGCGCCGGGCAACAAATAGGAACCGTGCCGGAAGGCAAACTTGGGGCACAACTGCACGCATCCATCAGCGGTAAAATTGTTTCAGTCAGTGACCGCGCCATTGTAATCGCCGGAGATTAAGGGAACAGCCATGAACATAAGCCGGAATGCCATAGGATTGATCGAGCTTTCAAGCATTTCTGTCGGATACCTCGTGACCGACACCATGCTTAAAACCGCATCAGTAGAACTTTTACTCTCCAGAACCGTTTGCCCGGGCAAATTTATCTGCCTGGTGTGGGGCGATGTAGCTGCGGTTGAAGCGAGTGTTGCCGCCGGTATTCAGGTCGGGCAGGGTTATCTGGTTAACGATCTGGTTATTCCGAACCTGCACGAACAAATCTACCCCGCCATGACTGCGACCAATATGGTTGATAAAACCGATGCCCTTGGCGTAGTCGAAACCTTCGACATCGTTTCGACGATTCTGGCCGCCGATGCCTCTGTTAAAGCTGCCGATGTTACCCTTTGTGAGCTCAGAATTGCCATGGCCATCGGTGGCAAAGCCTTCTATACAATGACCGGCGATGTGGCAGCGGTTGAGGCCGCAGTTGCTGCCGGCCTCAGTTCGCTCGAAGAAAAGGGTCTGGTAGTGAATTATGTCGTAATACCAAGGCCAAGGCCAGAATTGTTCCAGGAGTTCATCTGATGCCAAAAATAGTAATCGGCGCTGATCATGGCGGTTTTCCGCTCAAAGAAGAACTTAAAAAACACCTGCAGAGCAAAAATTTTGTGGTCGAAGATGTGGGCACTTACTCTGATAACGCTGTCGATTACCCCGACATCGCTTTTCTCGTCGCCTGGTCTGTGTCACAGAACCCCCACACCCTCGGAATCATCGTCGATGGTGCCGGAATTGGCTCATGCATGGCTGCCAACAAGGTGCCCGGAGTCAGAGCCGCCTGCTGCAACGATCTTTATACCGCGCGTAACAGCAGAGAACACAATCATGCCAACGTTTTAACCCTTGGCAGCATGGTAATCGGCACCGGTCTGATGAAACAGATCGTCGATCTCTGGCTCAACACAGAACCAGCACCGGGTCGACACGCCGCCCGCGTCGAAAAAATCATGCGGCTCGAAGATCTCAGAACCAAAGCCTGATCGGCATAACCCCAATCCTCATCGTTCTCAGCCCTGCCCGGCCACTGCGAAGCGGGGCGGTTGTCGTAATCGAGATCGTATTGTGTTATAATGTATGAGATTAAAATGGCTTCTTAAAGCCCGCAGCCTTCTGCTGCAGAAAATTAACTCATAAGGAATTAAAAATAATGCGAGCAATTTGTATAGTATTAGACAGCGCCGGAATCGGGCCAATGCCTGATCAGAAAGAATATGGTGATGTCGGGGCCGCCACCATACCGAACCTTGCCAAGGTTGCAGGTGGGCTGAACGTACCCAACATGCAGAAGATGGGTCTTGGCAATATTGCCGAAATAACCGGAGTCCCACCCGAAAAAACCCCAACTGGTTCTTACGGCAAAATGTATGAACTTTCGCCAGGCAAAGACACGACCACCGGTCACTGGGAAATGATGGGAGCCAGGCTTGAATTCGCCTTTCCTGTTTTTCCAGAAGGCTTTCCGAAAGACTTTATCGAGCAGTTCGAAAAGGCGATCGGTCGCCAGACACTGGGCAATTACCCGGCTTCAGGCACCGAAATAATAGAAAAGCTCGGTGATGAGCACGTTAAAACCGGCAAACCGATCGTTTACACTTCGGCCGACTCAGTTTTTCAGATTGCGGCTCACGAAAGCGTCATTCCGCTTGAAGAACTTTATCGCATCTGCCAGATTGCCAGAGACATGCTGCAACCACCAGAACTTGGAGCAGCCCGTGTAATCGCCCGCCCGTTCACCGGCAGTTCGGGCAGTTATACCAGAACTTCAAACCGACATGACTTCAGCCTTACGCCCACCGAAACCCTTCTCGACGTTCTCAAGGCCAAGGGCATTGCAACCTACGGCATTGGCAAGATCTATGACATCTTTGCCGGCCAGGGTGTTGAACCGCATGTTACGACCAAAAGCAACGATGATGGCATGCAGCGCACCGTTGAATCTCTGAGCAAAATAGAGAATGGCCTTATTTTTACCAACCTTGTCGATACTGATATGAAATATGGTCATCGCCGCGATGTCGCCGGTTATAAAAAAGCTCTTGAAGACTTCGATGTCTGGCTCGGCGATTTTGTCAAACTGATGAAAAATGACGACCTGCTGCTGATCACCGCCGACCATGGCTGTGATCCGACCTACAAAGGCTCAGATCACACCCGCGAGGCAGTTCCCCTGCTTGTTTATCAGCATGGCAGATCTGGTCTCGACCTCGGCATTCGTCAGGGCTTCTGGGATGTAGCCGCCACCATCGCCGCACATCTTAAAGTACCATATCATAACGGCAAATCAGTAATCTGAAGTTTGCTTGATTAAGCTAAAATGAAAAGGGCCGGCGAGTTATCGCCGGCCCTTTTTTGCTACAATACTTTATTCAGCTGGTTTAGCAAGTATCTTGTCGTATTCAACCTTCCAGTTGACTGCAAACACCAGGGTGCTGGGTGTTGGTTCGTTTTCCGGGTTGATCATCAGATTTGTCTTGGCAACGCTGAAAGACTCGGTTCCTCTTGTCACCGCAAGCGAGTATGACATATAGAAGCCCACTGCCACGTCTCTGAAGGTAACCACAACCGGTTCACCACCGGTTGACTGCCCGGCGGAAGTTGGGTTGAGCGGATACGGCAGATCGTAATTCACACCAGTATGCGGCAGACTGATAGCCATCGAAACAATATCATTAGGATTGAGATTGGTAACATAGATTGCGACATCACGGCGTTTAATGTTGTCATAGAGACCAACTACGCTCTTTGTCGGGTCAGCCGGGTCATAGGTAACCGGGGTGGGCTGCCCACCGACGATGGTGTTGTTGCTGTGCAAAAAGTCGATGTCGAGGCGGTAATTCCCCTGAGAGCCCTCTTTAAGGTTGCTGCTGGTGATATGCACGATTTCATCGAGGTAACCACGGGTCTGAATGCGCAGGTGCACGCCAAGGGCGCTCTGAAGAACGATGCCGGGCAATTCGAGAACATACAGATCACCATAAGCCTGCATAACAGCACTTTGGATAATCTGAGCCGGGCGGAAATCATAGGCCGGAATTTCGGCAAACAGGTTAACCACAGCCTGTGACCCGACAATATAGTCAGGAACATTCAAACAGCGCAGTGACAGCTGGTAGGTTACCGGAGTCATTTCGATGCGCTGAAACACGTCACCGCTGCCATCTATTGAGACATCATCACGGGTTTCGTAAACAGGTGCGCCGCTGCCGACCGGTTCATTGCGAATAACAGTCTTAACTGCACTGGCGGCCGATATTTTAACCCCCTCATCGCGCCACATCTGAGCGCTCTTGGTGAAGGCAATACCATTGAAGCTGATAGTGAATTTAAGTGCTTCACTATTGTCGTAGTTCTTGTCAATCGGCTGCTTGGTTGCACTGTCAACAAGATCCAGCTTTACATTCACTTCAGCAGGCAGAGGGTTAGATATTTTCTGCAAAGGCAGCATGCGCAAATCAACGAAGGCACCGCTGCGAATGCTTACGAACTCTATTTCGGCAGTAGCGCCCTCTTCAGCATCGCCTTTGCCACTTTTCGGGTAGAGCATGCTGGCATAGCCCGGGGCTGAATATTCAAATACCACGTTGTCAGCCTGAACGCTTTCGAAGGTAAATTTGCCGTCTGCGCCTGTTACCGCAGATACAAAGTTGTTGCCCTGAATGAGTTCAGAAGAGCCGACCGCTTCTTTTGAAATCATGCGAACTACCGCGTTGGCGACAGGAATTGAAGGATTATCCTTGTCGACAATCTGGCCGACAACCGTTGCCGGTTTCACCCCAAGAGCGCCCTTCTCGCACCCCATTGTCAGAAGAATGCTGATACCGGCAATTGCCAGAAACCAGCCGCCCAGGAATCTCAGATTCATAATATTAAACCTCCCGGCTGAATGAGAAGACTGTTTATGCATATTTGACCTCACGGTATTGATACGATCTGGGCTTCAGCGCCATCATCGTTAATGAATTTCGATACGGTTCCCTTGGATGCGGCATTCTCGACAATATAGCCAACAAAAGTGAATGTATAACCGGTTGGCATGTACTGCGTCCCAAGGTCGACGATTTCTGGAGTTCCCAGAGAAGTTCCGGTCGGATTGGTAAGAATTGTCTCGGGCCAGCGTGTTCCGGTTTCTTCACAGTAGGCACCGACACGGTCATTGGTACCAATAGCAGAGTTGCTGTAAACAACCCTGACTTCACGCATAATTGCAGAAAAATTATTCTTCAGCGAGAAAGTCTGATAAATGGTCCCCTGGAAGTCGCCATTGGGGTAGATCGAGATTGGCGAATTCATGCGATAACCCTTTATTTCAGCATCGATAGTCACTGACAGACCCTTCGGAATACCGGTGAGTTCGAACTGCTGCATATCAAGAGTCGATGAGGCCATTGCCACAATTTTGCTGCCTGAGCGGGCAATAATCGTTGCAGGAGCCTTTTCTTTAAAAACCCAGCCTGGCACATCGGTCCAGCGACCGACGACCTTGTAGGTTTCAGGCTGCAGGCTTATGCTTCCCAGATCACGATCGGTAACTGCATCGGTCAAAGGCACAGTCGCGGTCAGATAACCGGCTACGGTGATAACGATATTCAGCGGTGATGTTGATGCGGGAATTCTGAACCCGGTGGTGAACTCGCCGGGCAATCGGTTACTGAAGGATTCCTGACCAAACAGAAACTGACAGTTGCCATAGGTAATGACGCTGCCATTAGTGGCATCCTTGAGTGTTCCCCTGATGGTTACATACTGATTGATGAAGTTCTGAACCATCCGCACCTGTGGAACCTGGCTGTTTTCATTGTTGACCACAACAACCTGAACAGCCGTCGAAGCAGTGCTGTCTATTGGTGTATAACCAACCTTGTCAAAGGTCAGTGTCCATTCGTCAGCGCGCATGCTCGAAAAATGGTAGTTGCCATTTGAATCTGAGCTGGTAAACTTCGAGGCTTTATCCTCATCGTCCCCTGAAACTGCTGTGATATTGACGGCAGCAATACCAGTCAGCGTCCGGCTGTCCAGTACTGTTCCCGAAATGCTACCACCCTTCAATCCAAGGGTCCCATTTTCGCACCCAACAAGGCTGCCCAGCAGCACAAGAAAAAGTGCCGTCAGAATCCCGATATTTACCGGGTTCCGCCTTTCTCTATTCATAATTACGCCTCCAGCAAGATTCTTAAAAGAGTCGGCTTCACTACCTAATCGGCGCATCCGCACAAAAAATTAACCAGAATCTGTAAGTTTTATTTGCCGGAAACAAAAATCAGCTCAGACCCTCTCTTTTGATCATCGCACCATGAAAAGCGCCCCGATGATTTTGGCATAACCATTACAAGACCAGGCGCAGGGAAATGGCACGACCAATCTCTAACCCTCTAAGTAACCAGACCATGCGCTGCAGCTCCTGCTGCACAAACAAACACTTAAGCAGGCAAAAACTAGATTCACGCTTACGGGTCTGTCGATTTAATAAGGAATTTGGCGTTAATTTTAATAGAAACCAGTTTTAAACCATTACCAGGTGCAGATAGAAAACGGGATTATTGCGCCAGGAGGGCGGTAAGCGACTCCCGGCTGATAGCTGCGCCGTCGAACCGGAGAACATTATTTAGTAATCCTTAAATCATTGGAAAATAAATCGACAAGCCTTTACGCGGGACGACAGGGAACTCAAATATCTGGTAAAAAATAAAAAAAACTATTCAAGTTGTCAGTTCAATTGCCGATAGACATGCTGAGATATTTTCTACACTTTCATGGAGGCAACCATGGTTAAACATCAGACCACTGCAAAAGGACGCTGGCTACTGCTTTTCGTCCTGACGCTGGCCAGTATTATTTTTACGGGCTGCGAAAAAGGCTCACTTGGCATTCAGGGCGGAACAATTACGGGTTATGTGCTGAACTCGACTAACAATCAGCCGATTGCCGAAGTTCTCATCAGAGGTGACGGCACCACAGCAACGGGTGCGCATGAGAACAGGTCGGTCTACACCGCCGGCGATGGCTCTTTTGTAATGACTGACCTTACCAAGGGAACCTGGAATCTTTTCGTCGAAAAGTATGGTTATTCACTTGTTTCAAGCCAGGCAACCGGCAGCGATACAACTAATATACCAGCCGCAGCAGTCAATGTTGCCAACGGCGAAACGGTTTCGGCACCGGTCATAAAGATGCAGAAAAACGCTGATCTCGTAAAAGGCACCTTGAAGGGCTACCCCATCGATGCCATAACCGGCCGGCCTCTGCGTAATTTCACCCTTACACAGACAACGCCTTACAACCAGAGGCGCACCAAGCTGTTTGAAACGGCTGAAGACTTCAGAGATATTGGCTGGACAGGACTTGAAGGTGGCGACCATCACTACACCATTTCCTGCCCGAACTATACCGAATACAATACCGCAGGTTCAGACGGCAACAGCACAGCGATTTCTATTGGTGCCTCGCCAAAAGATCTTGGTGTTATTAAGGTTCAACCCATGACCCTTAACATCACCGGAACGCTGCGCAATCTGCCGGGCTATATTCTTGAATCCCAGCAGCGAGATATTATTGTCTGGGCTGAAGCAGCCGGCAAAGTCGTAGCAACCTACACCGACAGCAATGTGAACGATGCACTCAAAGGCTCGATTGCCTATACTCTGACCATGATACCGGTATCAGCCGGCACCGTGTCAGTTAAATGCAAAATCAGAG
>JAQUZA010000163.1 GCA_028691595.1 Candidatus Rifleibacteriota bacterium | reverse complement strand
GACTATTCATTTATTTCCTCGTTTTGAAAACGGCTCTGTCAAATTACCATTATCGCGATGCCGGCAGAATCTGCCAGTTTAATAACTTCATCGCGGTCAAGAAGTAGTGTTTTCTTTTCTTCGAAAGCGAGACATCTTGCCTTGGCAGCAATCAGATTGCGAATCGTATCCACACCAATCGTGGGGATGTCGTAGCGCATATCCTGTTTTGGCCGTGCCACCTTAACAACGGTAACGTTGCCGTTGCCAAGCAGACCACCGCGCTGGATGGCCTGGTCTGTGCCTTCAATTGCCTCAACAGAGAGAATGACCCGGTTTTTAACGACAACGGTCTGGCCAATATCGAGCCCGGCAATCTGTTTGGCGATTTCGTGCCCGTATTTAATATCGAGAAGTTCATCTTCATCGGGCTTTCTGCTGGTTAGAATGCCTTTTTCGGGCAGCAGAACAGAGAGAAAAGTTGTTGAATCGCAAACATGAATGCCCTCAGCAATAAATTCTTCGCTGAGTTGTCGCAGCAACGCATCATCATTGCGAATCGGAGTCTTTTCGAAGACCTTCATCAGTCTTGCATCTGGCCTGATGCGGTCAAACATCAGAGTTTTGGTGATTTTTCCGGCCATGACGATACGTTCAATTTTTGCATTCAAAAAGGTATCGATCATCCCCTGAAGCTCACCGACATGAAACCAGTGAATCTGGTTGACCAGGTCTTCAAGTTCGGGCGACGTTTCTTCACGTATAGCTACTGCCACCACTTCGTTCCCACCCTGCCTGGCTGCCTGCGCAAAATAGAGCGGAAATCTTCCACTACCTGCTATTAATCCTATGCGTGACACTGTACTCCCTCGCTTTTCTGCCCCGGAAAGAAAACTATGAACCCCGGGATCGGGCATAAGTTTTTCGATTATATCATGATTCATTGATAAGTTCGACATGCATTTTCAATTTGCTTAAAGTTCAATCGCCTGAAAGAGTGGCAAAGCCCAGGTAATTCAAGGCCAGAGTTATTAGAAGCGGTAATCAGGAGACTGATATTTTTGTAAACAATTAGCGCAGAATTCATTCGTCTTCAGGCCTGTCTGCATCAGAATTATCGTCTTCCTGATTCTCAGAACGCTTTTCTTCAGCCGCCGGGCGTCTGTCAGAGTTATTTCGTGGGCGTTCAGAGTCGTCTTTTCTTGGTGGGCCATCGGACTTCTTTTTCTTTTTGCCTGAGCCTGGCGGGTTAAGGTTTTTGAGAAGAATACTCAGATCTGGCTCTTCTGCACCGGGAATACTTACCCACCACAGGTTGCGGCCGGTAGTAGCATCTTTTCGACCCATCACCTTGTCAAGGTCGTATGAAGCTTTTCGTCGGTCGATAAAACCAATCAGAATCTTACGGGTGATGTAGTTAATATCCATTACCCGCCCTGTTTCTGCTCCAACAACAACTTCTGCAGTAATCTTGGGAAACTTGCCATGAAACGAAGCATAATATTCGTGTTCATGTGCCAGACAACACAGCAGGCGACCGCATATTCCAGAAAGTTTAGCCGGATTTAGGCTCAGGTTCTGCTCTTTTGCCATTTTTGTCGACACCGGGTAGAAAGTGCTCATAAACTGGGCACAACAAACTTCTTTGCCGCAGCAGCCAATACCACCGAGCAATTTGGTCTCATCGCGCACGCCAATCTGGCGCAGTTCAATACGGGTCTTAAAAATTCCGGCCAGGCTTTTAAGTAGATCGCGGAAGTCTACCTTATTGTCAGACTTGAAATAGAGTATCAGTCGACTGTAATCGTAGAGAAATTCAGCTTTGAGCAATTTCATCGGCAGCTGATGGTGTTGAATTTTATCTCTGGCCTGAAGAAAAGCATCACGCTCTTTCTTGCGCAGTTCAGCAATACGAGCAACATCATCAGCATTTACAATACGCTGTATCTCAACTATGAACGGTTCGCTTTCCTGCTTCAGGCCAGCCGGTCTCGTTTCTGTAACCTGTAGCACTCTTGCAACCTCGCAACCATGCTGGGTTGTAACCACAACATCCTGGGTCGCTTCGATGTTGAGCTCTTCTGGCTTTGGGGTCCAGTAGACGGTGGGCAATTTTCGCAGTCTCAGGGCTATAAAGTGATTCACGCTTCGGGTCCTCCGATCTGCGTTAACAAGTTTTCGAGAATCAGCAAAGGCTGAACGTAGCGGCGCTGCAGTTCCACGCTTTTTTCGAGTAATTCGATTCGAGAACGCAGAAGCTCAATACCTTCAACTTTGGCGAGTGTTATAATATCTTCTTTACGGTCAAGGTTCAACAGCAATGTTTCATCTGCTTTACAGGCAACGATCAATGCGTCTGCATACCAGTTCAAGAGACAGAGAAAAAATTCTTCAAGCTGTGAACCAGCCCATCGCTCGATTGCAGCCGAGAATTGTCCCTCGATTTCTTTTATCAAGGCTGATGGATAACTTTTTTTTGCTTCAAGCAGCAGCGGGTCAAAACTCTTTTTCATAACCGAAATTGCGCTGTTAAGGCGTTCTGTCAGGTTTTCCGAAAAAAGCAGGGCAAAGGCGGCCGGAAGACCGGTGTTCAAAACCAGAGACCGACAAAAAGATTTTCGGGCAGCCTGAAGAGGAAAATAAACTTTCTGATCTATCTGGCCCGCGACTCTCAAAGCACGATCAAGATTTTCGACTGCAGCAAATTCAGCCTGCAGCAGCTGAGAAAGGGATTCAGTCTGAATCAGAAAATCGGTATGACTCTGGCTGATGCCAGAATTGAAAGAAAGCTCGTGAAAGTTCAGGGCAAATTCGAGTGATCGGCCAAACCTGCCCTCTGAGAGGCTATAACAAAGCGCCGCCTGGGCTTCTGAGAGAGCGCAAGCTCTCATAATTTCGGCGCGGGCCTGCTGATGCGAAGGCACGGCAAAGCGCACAATCTCTGAACGGCTGAGAACTGTCGGAAGCACCGAACCGGTATCTCTGGCAATAAGAATAAAGACTGCGTGCGGCGGAGCTTCTTCAAATATTTTCAATAAACTGTTGGCAGAAGAAACGTTGAGACGTTCAGCAGGGTCGAGAATAAAAATCTGCCAGCGCCCGACACCTGGTTTTAGAGAAGCCATAGCCTGCATTTCGCGAACCTGATCGATCCTTATTTCATTGCCATCCGGGGTGATAAGATTTACGTCCGGGTGGGTTCCGGCAGCTATGCGCCGACATGAATCGCAATTCTGGCAGGAATCGACAGAACCATCACCACCAGTTGTCGGGTTCTGGCACTGAAGAAGCGCAGCAAATGCAAGTGCGGTAGTTCTGCGGCCCGTCGATTCCTTGCCGGCAAAAAGGTAAGTTTGAGCGATACGCCCGTTGGTAAAAGACCTGACAAGGTGGCGAACCGGCGCTTTCTGAAGAAGCACCGATGAAAAGCAATTATTATTTACCGGCATTGCTTTTCCTGATGAAAGTCGAAATGCAGAGAAAAACCATGATCAGCAGAAAAACTGCCGAAGCAATCTGAATACCACGATGTGGGATATCTGCGGCCAGAAGAGCCACAAAACCAAAACAGCAGGAGACCATCCACAGAAACTGTGTGGTATCGCGCTGCGAAAACCCACGCTGCAGAAGGCGATGATGCATATGTTCCTTGTCAGCTTGAAATATGGGTACTTTCTTGAAGTAGCGCCGCAAAATAGCGAAAATGACATCTAAAACCGGTAGACCAAAGGCGATAAGCGGGACTATCAACGGAAAAAGAATCGAACCTTTTGCTGCCCCGGCAATCGACAGGGCTGAAGTCATGAAGCCAAGAAAATACGCCCCTGAATCGCCCATAAAAATCACAGCCGGAAAGACATTGAAGCGGAGAAAAGCCAGAAGAGAGCCCATTATGGCCGCCGTCAATACCATGACATTTGATATCAGCTCAGGATCCTGCATATGTGGGGTGGCGAGACGAACGGAAAGAAGAGTTGCCAGCGCAATAAAAACAATTCCGCCGGCCAGACCGTCAACACCGTCAACAAGATTAACCGTATTGGTAAGGCCGATAACCCATAGCAGAGTCAGGGGGTAAGTCAACAGACCCAGTGCCACCAGGCCTTTTCCGGAAATAAAATCGGTGATAAAGCTGATTTTTACCCCAAAAAACAAAAGTATCAGACAGGCAAAAATTTGCCCCCCGAGCTTAACGCGGGGCTGAAGATCGATGAGGTCATCAAGCAGCCCGATAAGAAAAACGAAGGTTCCTGCCAGCATTATTCCCAGGGTTTCCGAGCTTTCGGAAAGAAACGGCAGTGCCCCAACAAGGCCGGCCAGGTACAAAGCGACACCCCCGACCCTTGGTATCGGCGATTTATGAATCTTTCGACCACCGGGGCGATCGACAAAACCAAGGTTCAGGGCAATTCGTCTGACAAGCGGAACCAGCAGCATGCCGGCCCCCCAGGCCACTAAAAATGGAAGTATTACCTGTTTCAAGCCAGAGGATTATAACAGAAACGATACCGGCGGGCAATCTCTGCAAACAGGCTGCAGCAATTCTGGCAGCTGCTGCCATAGAGGCAGTTCTCAGTTGAAGTTCAGGGTCAGGATATGGCTCAGCAGCCATATTCCGGCCAGCAATGAGAGAATTGTCGAGGGAATTCCGAACCTGGCAAAGGCCCAGAACGACATCGGACATTCATTGCGGGCTGTTTCAGCCACAATCATATTGGCCACCGAACCAAAGATAGTAAGATTACCGGCAATCGTGCTGACAAAAGCCAGCAAGCACCAGAACAACTCGGGATTTGTCATCGCCGGAATACTTTGAGAGGCGAGCAACACAAAAGGGACATTCGAAAGCAAATTCGAACCGGCCAGGGTAACGCCTGAAAAAACCCAGACCTGGGTGGCAAGATCGCCCGAAATCAACTGCAGGGCCCAATGGGTAACGGCCTGGGCCAGACCGCTGGTCTGTAACCCACCGATAACCACGAAAAGGGCAGCAAAAAACATGAGCAATGACCATTCCATCTTTTCGAACAGTTCGGATGGATCTTTTCGATGAAAAGTGATGACGATCACAGCCCCTGCCAGAGCAGAGAATGCCATGGAAAAACCAGAAACAAAGCCTGCACAGGCAACCCCAAGGCCGGCCATGCCCAGACGAAGATGTCTGGTCTTCTGGAGCTGTTCAGGTCTGCTTTCACGCGGCAAAATTGTTTCGGCGGGCTTTTCGATGGTTGGGTCTTCAACCAGAGCATGGCGATAAAAAAACCAGGCCAGCAAAATATTTATCAGCATTGAAACAGTGAATGGCGCAGTCATCAGCAGCATGAATCTCAGAAAACCAAGTTTTGAGAGATTGCCGATAATCATATTTTGCGGGTTTCCGGTCAGGGTAAGAGTTGAACCGATGTTACTGCTGGTTGCAAGCATCATCAGATAAGGAAAAGGCTTCAGGCGTTTTCGTCGGCATATTTCAAGAACCAGCGGGGTCATAACTACGCAGACAGGGTCATTGACCAGAATGGCTGAAGATATTGCAGCAACGAAACCAATAATTACCAGCAAACCAAAAGGCGAAGCAAAGCTTTCAGCCAGGCGGGAGAATTTTTCGAACAGCCCGGCGGCTCGCAGATGTTCGGCAATTATCATCATGCCGAGCAAGAGACAGATTGTATCCCAGTTTACCAGACGGTAAGCTTCTTCTGGTTCGACAACTCCGAAGGCAACCATGAGAACGGCTCCGGTCAGTGCGGCTGATGGTCGACCGATCGGCAACATGTTCAGACGACGAAACGAAATAAGAATAAAAGTGGCGATAAAAATAAGGCCGGCCGCCCATGGGTGGCGAAAAGCCTCGGTTGCAGAGAGGGCGATTTCGTTCATCATCTGACTCCTGGAATTGGAGGGCAGTATAAGGCCGGCTGGCAGGATTTTGCAACAACCTCCGGCAAAATGTCATTTTGAATCGATTATGTGGTTGTGACGAGGATAATATGATATAAAAAGAAAAAATCCCGTTTAAAAGGAATGAACCATGAGCAAAGGCATCGTCTGGGATCTCAGCAGCTATTTTAAAAAATTCAACAGCCCTGAAATGAAAGCTTTCAAGAAAGATTTGCAGCAGGGCATTGCCAGCATGCAGAAAACAGCGTCTGGCCTTAAAACTCTCGATGCCAGCAACCAGGCAAAATGGGAAAAGATTTTTCTGGATTTTGAACAACTGATGCGGAGAGTATCGCATCTGTCTTCGTACATAGGCTGTCTAAACGCCGCTGATGCAGCCAATGAAGAATATAATCGCGAATCTGCCGAGATCGACAGCATTGGTGCCGAATTCAGCAAGATTTTCATTTTCCTGAAAATGGGCCTTAAAAAGGCAGCCAAAAAAGACTTCGATACCTTTGCCGCTCGCAAGAAGCTTGCTGATATCAAGTTTCACCTGAACGAAATGCGCATTGAAGCACAGAAAACAATGACTGGCGAACTCGAATCCCTTGCTGCCGATCTCAGTGTTGATGGTTTCAGTTCCTGGGACCGCCTTTACAACACCCTGGCCGGGAAATTAACCTTCGATATGCACTGGCCGGATGGGCGCGTTGAAAAGACACCAATGGCACAATGCCGCTCGATCATGCAGGATTCTGACCGGCAGGTGCGCAAAGCCGCCTTCGAATATGGCAACAAAGCATGGCAGAATGTTGAAGACATCTGTGCTGCATCTCTGAACGCCCTGGCAGGAACCCGGCTGCTGCTCAATAAAAAGCGCGGTTATGACCACTTTCTTGACGTTGCTCTCAGTCAGTCACGAATTTCACGCAAGACTCTCGATGCGATGTTTAAGGCACTCGAGGAATGCCGCCCGTTTGTGCAGAAAATCGGCAAGGCCAAGGCCAAAGCTCTGGGGCAGAAGAAACTGGCGTGGTATGACTGCGAAGCTCCCCTGGCTATTCCGCAGCTGAACCGTTACACCTGGGATGAATGCGTTAAAATTGTCGATAATTCTTTTGGTGCCGCTTATCCTGAGCTGCAAGGTTTCTTCAGAGA
>JAQUZA010000162.1 GCA_028691595.1 Candidatus Rifleibacteriota bacterium | reverse complement strand
ATATCTGAAATAAGCGATAACCACGGGCCTTCCTGTTGGCGGGAAGGCCCGTTTTCTTTTAGGCTGAATTGAAGTATTATCGAGCCATGAATATTGCCAGAGCATTTTTTTCATTGTCAGCTCTCACCATGCTTTCGCGGGTAAGCGGCTTCATCAAGGTGGCGGCGTTCGCTGCTTTCTATGGCCGCTCGGCCGAAGCTGACATGTTTCTGGCGATCATGATCCTGCCCGATCTGATGTACAGATTTCTCAGTGAAGGTCTGGTTGCCAGCGCTTCGGTGCCGATGTTCGTCGACCTCCGTGATGACCACGATCAGCTCGGTCGCTCATTCTGGACACAGCTTTGGCTGGCTTTTATTGTTGGCAGCGTGATAGCACTGTTTTTGACCGTTTTTTCGGGGCCAATCTGTCGTTTTTTGACCCCGGGGTTTGCGGTAGAAGATATTGGTCGGCTTCAGCTAATGTGGTCGCTGGTAAGCACTTACATCGTGGCCGGTCTGGTCGCCGGGGTGATGACTTCTCTTTTGAATGCCAGAATGAGCTTCGCTGCTCCGGCCATTGGCCCGCTGCTCGTTAATATCTCGATCATTGCCGGAATTTTTCTGGCCAGGGGTGGCCCGGTTGAGCTTATTGCGCTGGCTACTGTCGCAGGCTCGGTTGTTCAGGCAATCTGGCTTTTGTGGCTGGTGTGGCGGCTTAAAATCATTGATTTTGCTTTAAAAAAGGCTCTGATAATCGATCGGGCGATTGCCCGCGAGTTTGTGGTGGCAGTAACTCCGGTTGCGATATGGATTTCAGTGCTGCCATTCATACCTGTTTATGAACGTTATCTGTTGTCGATGCAGGCGACCGGCTCGGTTGCCGCTCTGAATTATGCTGAAAAGCTTTTCAATCTGCCCCTTGGCATCATTTCTATCAGCCTGGCGCACGTTATTCTGCCCAGATTGAGCATGCTCGATCACCAGCGAAGAACGAGCTTCCTGTTGAAAAGTTTTGCGGCGGCCACGGCGGCAATTGCACCGGTTGTGCTGCTGATTCTGGCTTTTTCAGAAGAGATCGTCAGTGTCGTCTACCAGCGTGGCAGATTTTCGCCGGCTGATGCCGAAGTTGCTGCCGCGCTTTTTAAAAGCTATTCACTGGCTCTGCTGCCTGTGTCGCTGTGCATGGTACTCAACCGTGGATTTTTTGCGGCCCGCAACTATCTGATGCCTTTTGCCGCAGGTCTTTCGGCTGCCGCTGTGCAGTTCTATCTTGGTGCAAGACTGGTGGTAAGTTTTGGCGTACCAGGCATCGGTTATGCTGCGGCAATAGCCTATACGGTGCAAACCGCCATACTGTTGCTGATATTCGTCTGGCCGGCTGCGGCTGTCAATGAAATGAAGGCCCGGCCAAAGACCGAAGTCAGTGCATGAATCTTTCTGATGAAAGAATTTTCTGGGTTTGAATGAATTCTTCCCGGTCGGTCTCGGGCAGAAATACGGCCCCCGCGAACCCGTCAACTGCGGTTGATTTAAAAACCCTGCTGCTGCGGCTTCTGGTCTCGTGCCAGGTGTCACTGGCGTTGGCCACGAGAGCGAAATCGTCTGGTACTTCGATTTCAAGATTGACAGCCGAAAAATTAACCGGGAAGATGCCCCACTTTGACACCAGTGGGCCAACCATGAAGCGCCTGCCATATTTTTCGCGTTCAAAAAGCTTGCTCAGGTCAGATACCAGAAAACCGCGCTTCTTGTCGGGTTCGTCCTGTTCCTGTTCGTGCAGAGCTTTTCTGACGCTGTCGATGCTGTAATTTATCGAAACTTTGGCATGCATATCGAAGATAATTGTTTCGTCAGGCTGCAGGGTAAAGGTGTAACGGGCCTTGTCGCGCCGGTAACCAATGTTTTTGCCGTTAACCGATACTTTAACCTGGTTCTCTGAAGTCGGATAGAGAATTCTGAATTTGACTGAGCTTTCAACGGGGCTGGTACCCTGATTTTTAACCGCTACCTTGAGTGAAGATTCTGCATCGTTGCCATAAACCTTTACCCGACCTTCACAGCTGGTTACCTGAAAAAATTCAGAAAGACCCTTTTCAATAACCAGTTCAGGAAAGCGTGGCAGCATATTGCGCGGTGCGGCAAGCAGAGAACTGGTTGTCAGAACCAGTATGATAACTGCCAGTCGCAATAAGTAATTTTTCATTCGTTGTTAACCTCTCAGTAAATAGGTATCAGAATTATAGAGCCAAAACGCCATAAATGTCCAGAGTGATCGTGCTAAAATCCCCTGGATTTGCAATTGAACTGGATTCCAGCGCATAGACCCGCAAGCGGGAATCAAGTCTATTTTGTAGATATAGAGTGTTTTGGTGCTTTTGCCCGGCGCAAATGTTTAGGCACTGGAAGTTTGCTGGCCGATAGGCTACAATATTTTAAAATACCGCATCAGTTGCCGCACACGAAAGGAACTCAACTTTGACAGTCAGAAGCAGGGTTTATGCCGATCTTCACACTCACAGTACAGCCTCAGATGGCATGCTCACACCGGTGCAGCTTGTCGAAAAGGCTGATGCCATTGGTCTCAAAGTTCTTGGCATTACCGATCATGATAGCATCGATGGCGTAAAATCGGCACAAATCGCCGCCGGGCCAAAGGGCATCAGGCTTGTTCCCGGCATTGAGCTCTCATGCGGCTGGGAAGGCCGTGATTCTTCGGTGCATGTTCTCGGCCTTTTTGTTAACCCCGAGGCCCCGAAGCTGGTCGAACTTCTTGAAACCCAGAAACAGTCGAGATTCGCCAGGGCGCATAAAATCCTGTCGCTGCTTTCTCAACAGGGTTTCGATATGACTGAACTCGCCGAAGATTTTAATACCTCACCCGAAAAGGTTCTGGGGAGGCCACACCTGGCCAGATATCTGGTCGCAAAAGGCTATATAAAAGATTTTCAGGAAGC
Source organism: Candidatus Rifleibacteriota bacterium (assembly GCA_028691595.1). GTDB lineage: Bacteria > Muiribacteriota > Ozemobacteria > Ozemobacterales > Ozemobacteraceae > Rifleibacterium. Next base: position 4,105 of record JAQUZA010000162.1, on the reverse strand, counting down.
CTTTGATCGGTTTCTCCTGCGTGGCCGTCCGGCCTATGTTCCAAAAGACCACGTCGAGCCAGAAACCGGAATCGAAATTATTCACTCTGCCGGCGGCGTGGCCATTCTTGCTCACCCGGGCCTGATACCCGACTGGGACCGAGTCTGGGAAAAAATCAGAAACATGCCCTGGGATGGCATCGAGACCTTCTATGCTGAGCACTCAAACAGTGATATCCGCAAATTCAAGGCAATTGTCGAGGCCAGAAACTGGATAGCCTCAGGAGGCAGCGATTATCACGGTGATTATGGCAAGCACGTAGACCGCCTCGGTCAGGCTGGTTTGTCTGAAGAACAGTTTGCCACCATGCTCGAAAGATGTGCAGCCCGTGGTGTCAGCTTCTCGTGAACACTTGACCCACACCGGATCTTTATCGCCAGTCATTTTAGGCCGGTCTAAAGGTTCTATTGGTAACTGCAAAAAAAGCTTCTCAACGATTCTGTTTTATGCCCTGAACTTTATACCGGGCTGATCTGTTGCCCCAGCCTTCAAAAAGGGGTATTCACAGGTCTCAATAATGCGGTGGAGGTCAGTCTTGCGCCTTGCTGACCGGCAGGGTGATCGTGAAGGTCGTTCCCTGGCCAACTGTGCTTTTTACCTGAATCGTCCCTTTGAAAAGTTGAACGATGCGATAAGACACCGCCAGCCCGAGCCCGGTACCGTGCCAGTCGCGTTTGGTGGTAAAAAATGGGTCGAAAATCTGTTCAAGCTGGTCTTCGGGTATGCCGCACCCGGTATCTGAAATTTTTATTGTCGCCGCTGATGCCGGGCTATCGATGCTCGACAGTTCTACGGTAATCTGACCTGCACCAGCGATAGCCCGGGTAGCATTGAGCAGCAGATTCACCAGCAGCTGCTGAAACTGGTTCTTGCTGCCCCTGAGTATAAATTCAGGGTTCTCGTGAATGAACAGGGTTTCGATCTGGTCGTTTTCGCGCTGGTAGCGAAGCAGTTTTATGGTTTCTTCAATGATGCCGACCAGGTCGAATTGACTGCCTTCAAAACGTTCCTGGCGCGAGAATACTCGTAGATCATCTATTATTCGCGTGATACGACTGATGTTTGACAGAACCAGATCGAAAATTTCGGTGCGCTTCGAAATGTCTGTGCCTGATTTTTGCAGAATCTGAATCGCGTTTGAGATGCCGGTCAATGGATTGTTGATTTCGTGAGCAATGCCGGCAGTAAGGATGCCAAGTGCATTGATTTTTTCGGTGCGTGCCAGAATCTTTTCCATGTTGTGCTTTTCGGTGACATCGCGCATTACCACCTGAACCATCGGAACTCTCGAATCGGGCAGCTCGGTGGGAATCCCGCGAATTTCAAGTATGGCGGGAAAACTGCGCGGAAAACCGGTAACCAGCGTCCGAGCTACGTTCAGACGGGTTTCATAAACCCTGTTAACCAGTTTGCCAATTTCGTTGAAAACCGGCGATATGGCACACAGTGCCTTGATGCTTATTCCAGGCTCAAGGGCAAAGTCTTTGAGCGGCACGAGCGAATTGACCCTGGCATTGGTAAAAAGCAGCTTCGAGCGATCAGAAAACAGCAGTATGCCGTCAGGAGAGTTCTCGATCAGCTGACGGTAACGCTTTTCAGATATTTCAAGATCACGGGTCAGGTTGTCGATGCGCAGATGCGCTTCGATGCGGGCAAGCAGTTCACTGCTCGAAAAGGGTTTGACGATAAAGTCATTGGCACCGGCCTCAAAACCTTCGAGCTTTTCTTCGAGAGAACCTTTTGCGGTTATGATGATCACCCTGAGTGAACGCATGTCATCATTGGCTCTGATTCTTCGGCAGACCTCGATGCCATTGAGTTTTGGCATCATTATATCGAGCAGCAGCAGATTCGGCTTGAATTCCCTGATCTTGTCAAGGCCTTCAAGCCCGTCGTAGGCCTGGCAGACTTCATAGCCTGATAAAGACAGGGTTTCGTAAAGATAGTCGCTGATGTCAGGTTCGTCTTCGACGATCAGAACCCTGTTGAGAAAATCTTCTTCTCTGGCCGGCTGGTTCAAAGATAATTAACCCCTGATAAAGACGCTCAGGGTCTCCATATGAAATGTTCCCGGAAACAGATCGAACGAATAAACGCTGTCGAGTCGGTAGCCGAGTTGCTTGATTGCCTTGGCATCACGCCTGAATGTCATGGGATTGCATGACAGGTAGGTAATGAGGCGTGGCTTGATTCCGGACAGGCCGCGCAAAACCCGCTGCGAAACGCCGGTGCGCGGCGGGTTCATATGCAGCGCTGCGATAACCCCTTTAGTGATCGGCGTGTTGAAAATTGATTCTGCTTTTCTGCAGATAAAGCGGCTCTTGGAAGATGATCTCGTTTTCTGGTAGGCGACAGCGTCCTGGTAAGATGATACGTTGCATTCTACCCCATGAACTTCTTCAAAAAGATTTTCGAGCAAAAAGGTCTGAGTGCCACAGCCACAGTAAAGATCGATAAATTTGCCCTTGTGCTGCGAGCCCTGATAAATTGAGAGCAGGGTGTGAAGAATGGCTTCTGAACCCTCGAGATTGTTCTGAAAAAAGGAATTGGGCGATACGCGCCAGTTGCGCCCCATGAACGAGAAGGGGCCCTTTTCTCTGACCAGGGTGAGGTGATTGCCCATGCTCGAATGAGCTTCGAGGCGGCTCAGACTTTCGGTCTGATCGAAGAAGGCCTGCATCGAGCTCAGCATTTCCTGGGTCGGGGCTGCTTTGAGCAAAAAGGCGCAATGCTGTTGTGGTGCCAGAGTTCTGATAATGATTGAGTTTATATTGCCGGCAAGCGCAAGCTGCTCGGGCTTGTTCATGTGAATGTCGAGATTGTCGTATACTTCAAGGTTTGGCTTGCACTGAACGATGCAGCCTTTCATGGTCACGACATCGTGTGAATGGTAGCGATAATTGCCAAGTATGACTCGATCGCCTTCAACCGCTACCTTCAGCTCCATTTTGTTGCGATAACCGGTCATGGGTAGCGGTTCCATGGGGTAGACGTGTTCGGGGGCAAGCGGTTTCAGAATGAAACGCAGCGCGTCTTCCTTCTCGCGGCGCTGGGCTTCGGGGTACATATGCAGCCAGTGACAACCGCCGCATGCCGGAAAATTGGGGCAGGGAGAGGGGCGTCTTTCGCCTGATTTTTCGACGATCTCTTCAATTTCGCCGCGCAGATAATCAGATTTTTCTTCGCAGATTTTTATGTTGACCTTGTCGCCGGGCGCTGCATAGGGCACAAAAACCACTTTGCCGTTTAAATGGCCAAGCGCGTCGATTCCATAGGTCATGCGTTCAATTACGATATTTTCCATGCGTATTCCTTATCACTGGTAAGGCTGCTGCTGCAGCGGGTCTGCCGCAACTGTTGGCAGACTGAAAGGCTTTGAACAGCACAATTCTGTTCAGCCGCGCCCAAAATAGCGCATTTTTCAGTTCTTTGTCAACTGAAGATTTCTACTGAACCCATTTTATCTTTTGCTTTGGCCTGTGGATTGTGATATAATCTTCAGCGTATGCTTTACTAGGGTTGGCCTATTTCAGGCAATGCTTGGTTAAGCAACTATTTAAAAGGAGATTTGCCATGTCTGTTACCAAAGACGCAAAAACCAAGGTTATTGAGAATTACAAACTGTCTGACAAAGACACCGGTTCACCTGAAGTTCAGGTAGCCTTGCTCACCGAAAGAATCAACAATCTTTCAGCCCATTTCGAAAAAAATCCAAAAGATCACCATTCAAGACGCGGCCTTCTCAAAATGATCGGTGCTCGTAAGCGCCACCTGTCATATCTGAAAAGCAAAGACGACGATCGTTATCTGACCCTCATTCAGAGACTCGGCCTGCGCCGCTAAGGGGAACTAATGCAGAATATTGAAATAGTAGCTTGTGACCTTCAGTCACAGACCCTTACCTTTGAAACGGGCGCGTTGGCTGGCCAGGCATCTGGTGCTGCCGTTGTGCGCTCCGGAGATTCAGTCGTTTTTGCCGCCGTTGTGGCAAGCAAAGAACCCAGAGAAGGCACTGACTTTCTGCCCCTGAACGTTGACTATTCCGAAAAAACTTATGCTGCTTGC
>JAQUZA010000161.1 GCA_028691595.1 Candidatus Rifleibacteriota bacterium | reverse complement strand
CCGACAGATTCTTGTGGGTATTGACCTCCGCCACGTCGAAAACGCCCTAAAAGTTCTTGATAAAGAACGCCCGGCAATGACCCTCGATAACTCTTTGTTCAAGGGGCTTGTTCCAGGCACGCTTTTAATTTCACGGGCCCTCGAAGTACCCGCAAATTACCAGTTTTCGACTTACTGCCCCGTATTACGCCATTTCAATGAAGCATTTGCCCGCTGGACTTCGCATGGCAACTCGCTGCGTGGCCGTTATGAATTTCAGGCATCTGACCCGGAAAAAGCCGCGCTGTATCGGCAGGCCATCGAAGGCATGAAAGCAATGTTTGCCCTGCGCTTTGCCGACAATGACAAAGCAATGCTTCTGCTCGAGAACTTTTCAGACACTCAGGCCGGCAAAGCTCTGATTCTTACCTGGGAAGGAACTTTCGAGCAGATTAAACAGGCATTCGAGCAGATCAGGGCCACCAGAAAGCAGCAGCGAAAAATGCGCAAAGCATTCAACCGGCAATGAGACTCTGATCACAATCGCCAACATGGCCGATGATTCACATTAATTCATCAGACTGGTGTGGTATGATCAAGCCATGACATGGCTAGCCCTTTCCGCAATCTGTTCGCTGATTATTGCAAATATTTTGCGCTATGCCCGCCAGCACGACCTGCCGTTTCTGCCAATCATGACGATGAATTATCTTCAGGCCGCGCTGGTCTCTGTCGTTCTTTTCGTCGCCAATGACAGCATAAATGTTACTCGTTTCGATTTTCCTCTGGGGGCGTTGAACTCTTTTCTCTATGTCGGCGGCTTTCTTCTCTATTTCGAAGCCGTAAAAAACTGCGGCATTTCGATCGCCGTCTCGGTTATGCGGCTTTCGGTGGCCCTGCCCGTAATGGCGGGGGTGCTGTGGTTTGGTGAGACCCTTTCTTTCTATCAGATTCTTGGCCTGTTGCTTATGGCTGTCGCTCTGATTTCAATCGGCCGCTTCAGCCGGTCGATGCTCAGCGGCAAGGCCATGGGCTGGCTTTTTCTGCTTTTTCTGGTGATCGGCAGTTCAAGCGTGATCGACAAGGCCTATAATTTCTATGGAAAAACCGGCCAGCATTTTTACCTGGCGACCCTCTTTTTTACCGCCTTTTTGCTGGCTGCCATTTTTACCCGTCTGCACCGCATAAGCTTTTCGGGCAGGGTTGTCAAAATCGGCCTGCTGCTGGGCATCCCCAACCAGGCGACCAGCCTGTTTCTGCTGATGGCTCTGTCTAGCGTAGATTCGGTTGTGGCGTTTCCAACTCTGGCGATTTCTGTTCTTTCGGGCTCGATGCTGTGTGACCGGTTCATCTGGGGCGAATCTTTTACGAGAGAAAAGGTTTTTCTGATCGTGGTTTCGATGGTCGCCATCGTCTTGTTGAATCTGTAAAAACGGTTATTGATTACCAGAAAATCAGATCAGCAACCATGTTTATTGAGCAGGTTCGCCAGTTCGTCTGAAGTTTAAACCTCCTGATGCCAGATCAGTTTCCAGTTCATTCTTTACCGTCACCAGACAGTGATCGAAGCGTTTGAATAAAGAATTGATGGTTTGTTCGGCAGCTTGTGCCAGATTTCTCGTATGAATGGCGGCCAACTCAGTTGCATGACTCTTGCTGGTTGCCAGACTTCGGCTGCCCATGAAAATAATAATTATGCTGAATATCAGCACCAGGCAAAATAGCAACAAGGGCAAAAAATAACGTTTCAAAGGCACCATATCGATTCTCTCAAGATTTATCTTTAGTAAAACTAAGCACTAAGAGTATAGCATATATAATTTGTCAGTCTGAGACAAAGTTCCCAGGCCATCACCAGTTCAATGGTCACCAAAGTCTGTTTGATGGTCAGTTGTCGATTTTTATACCTGCTCTGGAAGCCCGTGAAGTGATCAGATCAAAAAGTTTTCCGGCTTTTCTGCTGAGCACAAAAACAATGAGAAACCCGATCAGCATAATGCCTCCACCAAATACCAGCAACATCTTTGACGGAGCCGGGGCTTTTTCAATTACCGCTTCTTCATTTCTGGCAGGGTTATAATAAACTTTGATTTGCCTGCCAACCGGGTATCTCGAAATCAATTCTTTGATTTCGCCTTCAAACTCCGAAGAAAAACCAAGAGTTCTAAATTTTCTTCCTGTGTATTCTTTGCCCCCGACAGAGAATTTATAGGCGATTTCCGGTGAAAAACTCAAAGTCTCGAAAGTCTTATAATTCTTCTCTTTCCTATTCTTATACTTGTCCTTCTCCTTATAACTCTTCTTAACTTTGTTATACTGCCGTTCCTTTTGAACCGAAATCTTTACTTCTGCGGCAATCACTTCCGCCTGCGTTTCCAGCCAGTTTTCTTCACTCCCCGATACCCTTGAAACATTGAAATAGATAAAAAATGGTATGATCCCGAAAATGATCACCATTGCACCAAACAGCTGTACCGGGTATTTAATGAACTTCTTCAAGATCTCAAAATCTTCAGAGAGCCTAACCTGTTTATCAGCCTGCATTCTTTTATCCTCCGGCAATACTCTAACACAACATGATCAAGTCATACAGTTTGAGATCGTGGCCCGGCAATACCCAAAATTCATCCAATGCAACGCCGGGAATTAAAATCACCCCGATATGAGGTACCATTTTGAAACCTCACCGCGACTCGAACAAAAGATATTTTGCCCTCAAGACTCGGTGTGAATTGACTTGTTTGCAGGGCACAGGGTATAATTCATCAGTCAGACAATATAAACTACAGAATACCTATCTGAAGACCCCGTTTTACTTCGATCAACAGAGAGACTTCCGATATGCAGCGCAGAAACAACTGCCAAAAACTGTCCGCAGTTTGATTATTAAAGGATTACAGGAGGTTAGAGTTTGTTTTCTCTTCTTCTGAGTCTTTTTCAAGAAAGAAATCTAGAAGAATCATCTCCGCAGTTTATTGCAATCCTGGAAAAGCTTTTTCCTGAAATCCGTTTTGCATTTATCCGGGCTGGCGAACCTGCACCGACTGGTGGTTTTGCAATCGCAACGCCTGAAAGACATTATGGCTGGCTGTCAATTACCGGTCATTCTGCATTAACCAATGAACAACAGAGACTTCTTGCAGATGCGGCCAAAATGTATGCTCTTATCCTCGAGCACAACGAGCCCGCATTGCCCCCAGAAAAAGACCAGGCGACAGAATCGACTCCGGGTTTCGAAGAGTTGCGTCGGGAAAACGAGCACTTGCGCGAGCGTGAAGCCATGCTTGCCCGGTCGCAGCAGATTGCGCACGTTGGCAGCTGGGTTCTTGATCTGACAATTAATAAGCTGACCTGGTCCGAAGAAACTTATCGAATTCTGGGCATTAATCCGCATGAATTTGCTCTGTCTTTTACAGCTTTTCTGGGGGTTGTACACCCTGATGACCGGGCTGCTCTTGAAACAATCTATTTTGCGTCTGTTCGAGAAGGACAGGAAGGTTATGAATTCGAACACCGTATTATTCGCCGGGATAACAACGAAGTTCGCTATGTCCAGGAAAAGTGTTTTCATGAGCGCAATAAAGACGGAGAAATAGTTCGCTCGGTAGGAATGGTGCAGGATATCACCAGGCGCAAGCTTGCCGAAGAAGAGTTACACAAGGCAATAGCTATTGCTGAAGAGAATGAGACCCGTTTCAAGGCCCTTCATAATGCTTCTTTTGGTGGCATTGCCATTCACGACAAAGGAATGATACTTGACTGCAATCATGGTTTATCTCAAATCACCGGCTACTCTGTAGATGAATTGATCGGCATGGATGGACTGCTGTTGATAGCTGAAAAATCCCGGGACATGGTTAGAGCCAATATCAGAGAAGGGTATGAAAAACCTTACGAGGGAATCGGGCGGCGCAAGAACGGTGAGGAGTTTCCAATGCGCCTGGAGGCCCGTGAAATTCCTTATAGAGGTCGGCGGGTTAGAAGCGTAGAATTCAGGGATATAACCGAACAGAAAAAGGCCGAATCTGTGCTTGCTGCAGAAAAAGAACGCCTGGCCGTTACCCTGCGCAGCATTGGTGATGGAGTTATTACAACCGATACCCGGGGTAAGGTCATAATGATGAACAGGGTCGCCGAGGACCTCACCGGCTGGCTGCAGCAGGAAGCTGAGGGGCAGCCACTTGATAAGATTTTCAGAATCATCAATGAAAAGACACGTGAGCCTGCTGAGAACCCTGTAGAAAAAGTGATTGCATCGGGAAGCATCATCGAGCTGGCAAACCATACTGTGCTCATTTCCAAAAATGGCGTTGAATTAAATATCGCCGACAGTGGTGCTCCGATTAAAGATGCCAACAGTAAGATTATTGGTGTGGTGCTGGTTTTTCGCGATATGACCGAAAAACAGAAGCTTCTGGACTCGTTGCAGAGAACTGACAAACTTGAAGCCATAGGGGTTCTGGCAGGTGGGATTACTCATGATTTTAATAATCTGCTGTCGGGAATTTTCAGTTATATCGAGCTCGCCCGACTGGTTACAGACCCCAAACAGATCGCCAGCTATCTTGATCAGGCTCTGGTCGTTTTTGATCGCGCCAAAAACCTGACAGGCCAGCTGCTTGCGTTTGCCAAAGGTGGTGCGCCAAAGCGAAAGACAGGCGATCTTGGGCCGGTGGTCAAAGAATCTGCCATGTTTGCTCTATCTGGCTCATCGATTACCTGTGAATTCGAGATTGTTGAAGATTTATGGCCGGCAGATTTTGACAGGGGCCAGATTGAACAGGTCATCGATAATCTTATTATTAATGCCAAGCAGGCAATGCCTGCCGGAGGCAGTATTACCATCAGAGGCCAGAATTATATTGTCAAAGATGGCGAAAACCCACTGCTCAAACCCGGGAAATATATCAGACTTTCTGTTGCCGATTCGGGTGTTGGCATGCCAGCCAGCCTTCTTAAGAGAATCTTCGACCCGTTTTTTACCACAAAGCAGAAGGGTAATGGCCTCGGGCTGGCAACCTGCTACGCCATTATTCAGAAACATGCAGGCATGATCGATGTCGAATCGGTAATTGGAGAGGGTTCGACTTTTCACGTTTTTATACCGGCTTCAAACAATGTGCCTGACACAAAAGATGATTCCGTGCCTGTTTCCCATAGCGGGCATGGCCGAATACTTATTATGGATGACGAAGAGTTTCTGAGGGATATTGTCGGCACCTTGCTCCGGGAAATGGGCTACCAGGTTGTCGAGGCTAAAAACGGTGAAGAAGCGGTAAAACTGCTTACTGAACCCGGTGCCCCGGCAATAGATGCCGCCATTTTTGATTTGACCATTCCCGGCGGCCTTGGTGGCAAGGACGCGATTGTTCAGGTGCGCAAAAAATTGCCGGACCTGGTTGTTTTCGTTTCGAGTGGCTATTCAGAAGATCCCGTCATGGCGCAGCCGCAGCAATATGGGTTTACCGACAGCCTTTGTAAGCCATATCGCAAAACAGAGCTGGCAGCAATGCTGAACCGTTATGCGAAAAAGCAGACACCGGCCTGAATATCCATTACATCATGCAATCCACGGCTTAAGAAATCAGAACTCCTCAGAAAGAGCACTGCCAAAAAGCGTCAGGCAAAATAAAAACCCCGTCCATCTTTACACAAAGCACGCGAGGCTTCATTCCGGTGTTTGCTTGAATTTGACAGAGCGGTGCAGGAACTTTTCGACGAACTGGATATAATCGAATGCTTTGAGCAAAACAACAAAGCCGAAAGTGGTCATAAAACGTTTTTGTTGTCTATAAGCCTAAACATATCTATATTACCAGCTGAACAGCAATTTTTCGCGACTTGTAAAAATGATTCCGCCTGTAGCAGTAATCAAATGCCCGGCGAGTAATAAAAACAGGAATTTAAGCAATGGAATATATATGCAGAATTTGCAACCAGCCCAGACCAGAGTCGGCCTTCACTGAAAAAAGTCACTCTCTCCACACCTGTAAAAAGTGTAATATTTTACCGAATCTGAGAACTGAAGAGCGCAATCAATTAGATGAAATCTTTAAAATTTTCATGCAGACGTGCATCTCAAATAAAGACACAGTGAGACTTAAAGCCTTAAGCACCAGCAAAGATCCCAAGGTTTCTCTACATGCGACTCTGGTTTTTGAAGTTTCGCAGCTCAGGCCTTACAAAAAGGGAAGATATGCTTTTCTGGAACAGAAATACCCCGAACTAGCAAAAAGAATTGAAGAAGCCGGATTTTTCTACTCTCAATACATAAAGGTAAATAGCGATTAGAAGTCCCGGTCCCGGACAAGGATTTGTGCAGTGGCGGTGGCCCAACATCAAGCTATTTTCTCGTCTGCCAAGTAGTGGATTCGATTGCATTATCAGCCGACAGGCTTTAATTTCTCGACAACCGCGTAAAGCTGAAGACCTAAGGCCTTGATTACTTTAAGAATAGTTGAAAGTTCAGGATTTCCTTCCGGCGAAAGCGCTTTGTATAAACTTTCACGGCCCAGGCCGGTTTCCTTTGCGATCTGGGTCATTCCTTTTGCTCTTGCAATGTCTCCAAGTGCTGCGGCAATCAATGATGGATCATTTTCTTCCAAAGCAGCTTCGAGATATGCTGCCATATCTTCTTCTGTTTTAAGGTATTCCGCTGCATCCCACAATCGCGTCTTTTCTTTCTTCATTTCAGCTCCTCCAAATGCTCCATGAGTTCCTGTGCCTTTTTTATGCGCATGCGCGCATTTCTATCCTTTAAAGCCTCAAACCATTTTTCGTAGGTTGTAGTCTGCCGGATTTCCATCATGCCTTAAGTGTATCCTATAAAATACAGGCTGTCAATTTGTCATTACAGATAAACCCATCTTGAGGTGTCAATTTGGCACCTCAAGTGATGAACAAAGCCTGGCTAAAAGAGAGAAACCCGCGATCTGGACGCGGGTATGTGGAGGCGGCCCAAACAGGAACATATCCACGTCCATTACTTTAGGGTGTCGCAAAAAATTAGATGCCTGGCCTTAATCCAGTAAAGAACACGGCCTACTTGTTGTATTTCTTATAGAATCAGACT
>JAQUZA010000160.1 GCA_028691595.1 Candidatus Rifleibacteriota bacterium | reverse complement strand
CCGGTAACCCAGTTGTTTTCCCAGACATCAAACCCGGCTGCATCGACCGCAGCTTCGATTATCTCAAGTTCTCTTATTCTGGCTTTCAGCTTTTCGTTTTCTTCCTGCAGGGCCTGAATGTCGACCATTACCGACCTCCCATGCATCTGGTAAACTGTCAGATTTGAACGACCAGCGGGCATTTTTTCTTGTATTTTATAACGCCAGCATATCACGCCGGCAGCAGTGAAGCAAATGACGAAATTTTCAGATTGTCTTGACTTACCTGTATTTGCTGCTATTTTGGACCTCTGCAGGCTGATTTTGAACGGTCGACAATTTTGTCAGAAAAACCTGCAATGAAGAAAACAAGGAGCCAGAAATGCTCAACAGTGATATTTTGCGGCGCATTCGCTATGCCTTTAATTTTGACGACAAACTCATGCTCGAAATTTTCAAGCTCGGTGGTATAGAGCTTGACGTTGATTCATTGCGAAATCACCTTAAAAAGGAAGAAGACGAGGGCTACATGCCCCTTGGGTCAAGGTCTTTGATCTCATTTCTCGATGGTCTCATCATCAGAAAGCGCGGGCCAAGGGAAAATCCGCCAGCTGCCAGGCCGGTCAAAGAAAGTTTCAGCAACAATCTGGTTTTGCGCAAAATCAAGATTGCTCTGGGTTTCAAAGAAGAAGATCTTCTCGCAGTGCTTAAAAGAAGCGAAATGGAAATTTCGCGTTCAGAACTGTCGGCCCTGTTCAGGCAAAAAGACCACAAAAATTATAAGGTTTGTGGTGATCAGCTGCTTCGCAATTTTCTTGCCGGGCTGGCTGGCTACAAACGCCCTCTGCCTGTTTCACCGCCAAAAGAAACTTTGGGCAGAGAAGAATCTAAGAACAAAGAAGAATCTCAGCGCAAGCATGAATCCAGGCCGAAAAGATTTGTAGCAGACAAGAAAGTATTTATTAAGAAAAAATAGCCCGAAAAGCCGGTTTCAATCTTTTTTATCGGTGGGCGTTGCCGGTGCGGTTTCAGATTTATTGCCGGAAATGTGTTCATTCATCAATACGTAATTAGCTTCTGCTGCAGTAATAAGTGGCTCCAGTTTATCATTGGCAAAGACATCGGGCTTTCTGGTCATTATTCTCAGCTGTTCTACGTATTCATGCAGAAGCCTGGCATCGGGCCGATATTCTTCGGCAACGATCTTCTGAAAGTCCAGGCACCTCTTTTTAAGCTCAGCAACCTGAAGTTTGAGCTCTTCGGCATTTTTTGCAAAAAAGGCATCCCAGACGAGGTCAAAAGATTCCGCGAGGCCAAGCAGGCCTTTTGCCTGGGGTTCCATGGGCATGGTAATATACAATTGCGGCAGGCGGCGCGAAAACTTAAGCATCATGGCATGAGCTTTCAGGGCATCGGTAACAAGATTACGGCGAATCTGGCCGATGATATCAGCGAGCAGGCTGAATTTTTTCTGCCATTCCTTATCAGCTTTAGCCCAGTCGGGGGGAGTCTGGCTGAAAGAATTTGAAAAGGCCAGCCAGCGGTTCATCAGGTCTTGCAGCATTTCCTGGGCTTTTTTGTGATTGGCAACGTTCAGACCCATGTCTTTGGTCACCATGGCAAGCTTTTTCATGTCTTCTGAAAATGTATCATTGTTGTTTGAACCAGAAATAATGGCAAAAAGATTAACGTCGCAGGCCGAAGTCGGGCTCATTATAATTAAAGAAATGAACAGTGAAAAAATAAGCAGTTTTCGCATTCGAAAAACTCCTGAATCCAATAATTACTCAGGGCAACCTCAATAAAACAACTTGGATGTTCTATGGACTGGACTCCCACTTTAAGCGTTCGGCGCACAAGACCGGGAACAATACATTTCCTTTCTATCATTCGTTTCGCCCAGAACTTTTTCACCAGGTTTTCAGGCATCAACTTAACGCAGGCAGAGAGTCAGGCTATCTATTTGTTGCGCAGGGCGACCAGCCCCACAAAGTCATCGCCGGGCGGCTCAGCAATAAACTTTTCGCATCTTTCAATCATCATCTGCAACGGGTAATCATCGCTGTCGCGGCGCAGGCCGTTAAAAATTTCGCAGGCTTCAGGCCATTTTTTATCGATGTATAGTTCCATGGCTCTGTTGTGTTGCTCTACGCGCTTAATTGAGTCTTCGTCTGCATTTTCACGTAGTGATATGAGTTCATAAATCCTGACTCCACAGGTTTTGCCCTTGACCACCACCAGGTCGATAAAGCGGGCGAGCACCTGCTCATGAACGCATGCGTATGTTGATTCGCTTATTATAACAGCGGTGTGATAAAATTTGTTGATACCCTCGAGCCTGGCCGCAAGGTTGACGCTGTCACCAATAGCCGTGTAACTCATGCGTCTATCATAGCCGACGTTGCCGACCAGAGCATCACCTGTGTTTATGCCCATTCTGGTGAACAGCATCGGCAGACCCTTTTCTGCCAGAGTTTTGTTGATCTCGATTTCACGGGCCCGGCAGTCAAGCGCGGCCTTGCATGCGGCAAGAGGGTGATCTGCCAGGTCGTGCGGGGTTCCCCACAGAGCCATAATGGCATCGCCGATGTATTTGTCGACGATTCCACCGGTGTTCATAATTGTTCTGGTCATTTCGGAAAAATAGATGCCAACCATCATGGCCAGATCTTCAGGAGAAATTTTCTCTGAAATTGTGGTGAAGTCGCGAATGTCGGTGAACAAAATTGAAACGTTGCGGTTTTCGACCTCAAGCGAGGCTTCTTTTTTTAGCTTGATAAGATCAGAAACAAGTTCGGTCGGGACATACTTTTTGAAAGAGCGCAATCCCTTTTTCATGCTGTCGAGAGCGTCAGTCATCTCTCTGATTTCATGAATGATCGAGGTCGATTCAAAAGCAGTGTCGAGATTGAAATTTTTAATTTCGCCCATGTCGGTGGTGACTTCACTGATTGGGCAGGCAATCTTTCGCGATATTATCAAACTGAGAAAAACTGCAGCGATGGTTACTATGAGGCTGGTCATCAAAATTGCCAGTATGTTGTTCAACTGGTGCCCCTTAACCGTCTCCGCCAGGATATCCATGCCAAGCAGGGCCTCGAATTCGCCCGAAGACTTGAAAATTGGCGCAAAACCTGAGACGAAGGTTCCCCATTCATCGGTGAAGTAGCGGTTCTCAACGACAATTTTGTTTCTGGAGGCAAAAGCTTCTTTGATTGCCGGGGTAATTTCTATCACTTTGTGCCCGATTGTGGCTCGTTCTGATGTTTTAGGGTCAGAATCAACGACAAAATACGCACCGCCGCCGGGACCCTCTCTGATAGTGTAAACATTTTTTATGTCAGGGTTGATGACCCTAATTTTGTCGAGCTGATTGAAAAGAGTTTTGAACTCTTCTTTATTGATGTCGTCAGGATTGTTAATTAGCGCGTGAAGATCACCACTGATCTGCCTGGCACCGATTCCGACCGCGACATGCAGTTTTTCTCTGATGGTATGGCCGATGAGGTTCTTAACATGCAGAGAGCTTATGCCGGCATTCAAGATTGTTGTAAAAATTACCGTTCCGAGAAATGCTGTAAAAAGCGTAATTCGTAACGAAATCGAACGCGTTCCAGGTGCTTTCATCAACTGTCCTCAGTTTTGAGCAGGCTCTTAGATTCTTTTCTCACAAAAGATTATCACAAAACCTGTTCAGGGTCATGAATAAAATTGTCAGGTCGTTATCATTCAGGCGCAAAGAAAACCCCGGGCTGCATTAAATCAGCCCGGGGATGTTTTTAAAAGCAGACTGCCAATGTATTGACAGCTGTTAACTCAGGAGTTATTTGATCTTTAAAGGCACGTAGAGCACCTGACGGTTACCTGATACGTCTGAAGCGTCAATGTACAGATAGGGTGATTCAGGAATCTTCAGATCAGCAAGTTTAATTTCTGGCATGTTGACTTCGCTGACCGGCACAGGTTCGCCGCCGGCACCATTGCAGATACCGTATTTGAGCTTACCATTGTCGAGCTTGTAGTTGTCTTCGCCATTAACCTTGATGCTGAGAATTGCATCGGCAGCCACGGTAATCGCGGCCTGTTCGGCCGGCACAACCATGCTCTGACCAAGTTCAAGAGCCGAAACAGTGATCACTTTGTCGGGTTCTGATTCGACAACCAGGGCACCGCTCAGATGAACATCAGCGAGCTTGGGCAGCGGGTATTTGTCGGGCGGATTCTCTTTTACCCAGAAAATGCCAGATTTCCCGTCTTGTACCGATATTTCAAGGCCGCAGAGGGGCGGAGTGATGTCAAGCACTTGTACATCTCTGGCGACACTCGAATTAACAAATGTTCCCCTGGTTTTGCCAGGTTCGGTCGAATCGTAGCGCATTTTTCGCCCGGCATGACAGCTGATAGCACCTTTGCCGGTGGGGTTTAAAGGAGTGACGATCATCTGATTCACTGCCAGATCAACGGTTGTCGATGCCGCAGTGTTTTTGTTTTTCTCCCAGTCGATGAAAAACCAGGAAATGGCCGGTTTGCGTGACCATTGCGGGTTCGGAATCTCGACCCCGTTTGCATGCGTTGGCGGGTTTTCGTCGAACAGAACGGTATCGGCAATCAGCGTTATCGGAATGTCTTCGGTCAGGGTCGCCGGAATTGCCTCACCGTTTTCGAGGTAGATTTTCATTGGCACTACCGGGCTGAGTTCTGTTGGTTTTGGCCCGATGGTGACACCCTCAAGCCAGGGTGTTTCAGTCGATGCCGTGGTTTCCTGGGCCGACACCGCTGTCGAACCTGAGAGCACGGCGATAATAGCAGCTAACAGTAGAGAACGCTTAAACTTCATGTCGAATTTTCCTGTGTTTATCTGGTAAGATTACTGGTTTTTTCCGCCTTCGAATGCAGCTGAAGTGTCAACTACATAGAGAGGCATTCTGATAGTGGTAACATTGCCGTCTTTGTCGTTGGCAACAGTGGTGAAGAAATATTCGGGCTGATCCTGATACTGTTCGCGCGGGTAATTAGGAACGCGGAACATGTAGCTGGCTCCGTCTTTCATTACTTCTTCGCCATCAGCGGTTTCGATTTTGGCAGTTACTTCGCCGGCGGTGGCACGTTTATTGCCATTGTCAGTTGAAATTGCGGCAAAAATGAAGGGAACATTGCGGCGGACATATACACCTTTAAGGCTCTTGTCTTCGCCACCAACAACATTTACATGGTTACGATAGTCAGCCTGATCGATTTTAGAACCAAGTTTGCCGGTTTCAAATTTGGGAGCACCACGTTCATTGAAAAGGGTACCGGCAATTGAAAGCCTGGCTGTTTTTTCCCAGGGGATGCTGTTGCGTTCTTCGTCTCGGCCTTCTTCAAGAAAGACGTAACTGGCTTCTTCGTAGTCTTTAACATCAGTTGAGAATGGCTTGCCGAGGTTTTCAATGATTTTGCTAACCATGTTGGCCTTCAGTTCCTCTTCTGATTTAGCCATATCGATGCTGCCGGCACCTTCCTGGAAGGCGACCCACACATCGGGTGAAGTGCAGTCATGGACTTCGATGCCGATGCGCTGTTGAGCGGTAACGGTTTTGGTTTCGCCTTCACCTTCAGCGCCTTCAGCTGTTTCTGTGGTGCTGGTTTCGGCTCCACCGGCTGCGTCTGGAGTTTCTTCGCCTTCGGCACCACCAGCGGTTGAAACCTGGCGGGCTCCACCGTTATGAACCTGGTAATAGCCGGGATCGGTAATATTACTGTCGTTGGTTGCCTTGTTGGTATTGTCAGAGGTTTCGGTTACCAGATTACCTTCAGAATCTTCTTTTTTTACTTCCCAGTTGATGTTGGGTTCGCTGGTAAACTTTGATGCTTCAGCAATTGCTGCGGCATCGACGTTGTAAAGATCTGAGTTTTCCTGCATCAGATAGCCAACATCTTCTAGCCACTGCAGATCACCCTCTTCGGTGTTTTTGCCGCGGAAGCCTTCTGGCATGACGTATTTATCATCTTTGGCCCCGAGGGTCATGTCGGTGCTTTCGGGGATCTCAACTGCTTCAGTGCCGGCAGTGGCATCAGCAGCCGCTTCGGTACCCTGGGCCATAACCGGGCCAACTGTACCACAAACCATAAAAGCCGCAACGATCAACCAGAATTTGTAACCTAATTTCATACGCTTTCCTCCGTTATATATCCTTGGGGTACGAACCCCTGCTTGAGACAAAGGCAAAAACCAGACAACCTCATTTAAGCTTAGTGCAACTGAGATGACTTTTCAAAGTTTTTCTTCTATTTAAGAAAAACCGGTTGGCTGATTCTATATTTGATACGAAGTAACCGGGTCTGACGTTTCAGATTTTTTTCCTGTTAATCTAATATAGCACAAGTTAATTTTTGAACCCTCTTAATTGAGCCCTGTGCTATGGCCTGATTCTACAAAATCATGGTTTTAAATCATAAAAATAGGGTATATTGGCGTAAGAAATCAAAGCACCAGAGGAGTAATAATGAAAAATCTGGGAGAGCTGCTGCTGCAGCACGAAGCGTTCAGCGAGATTGTTATGGGCAATACCGCGATTGTCAGGGCAATGGTTGAGGCCGGCACCCGCGTTGTAACCTCTTACCCCGGCTCGCCCACACCCGAAATTGCAGCGGCAATTGCAGCTATTAACAAAGCTGACCGGCCTTTCTACTTTGAATTTTCAACCAACGAAAAAGTGGCGACCGAAGTTGCTTATGGTGCCGCGGTTAACGGCCATCTTTCGACGGTATTTTTCAAAAGCGTCGGTTTGAACGTCGCTGCCGATACTTTTGTACAGCTGAACCTCATGAACCTGACAGGTGGCATGGTGGTGGTGCTCGGTGATGACCCGGGCGCGAATTCGTCGCAGAACGAGCAGGATAATCGCCACTTTGCCAGAATGAGCTATACGCCAATTTTCGAACCGGCCAACCCCACTGAGGTCTACACTTTTTATAAGGCTGCCGCGGCCTTGTCGCAGCAATTGCATCTGCCGGTTATACTCAGATTAACCACTCACGTCTGTCATGCCAAGGAAAAAGTGTCATTCGCAGCCTGGCAGCCTGCCATGTTTGACAAGACTCCACGGATTGATGTCAAAAACGGGCCA
>JAQUZA010000159.1 GCA_028691595.1 Candidatus Rifleibacteriota bacterium | reverse complement strand
GGTTGACGTTGCCTGATTCATCCCAGGCAAAGACAGAATAGCGCATTACCCCGTGACAGGAGTTTGGCAGAATTACGTAATCAGTGTCATCGCCTGATTTAAGTTTTCGAGGCGGTTCGACTTTCCAGTTTTCTTCCTTTTTCCAGTCGCCGGTGGGGTATTTGTCGATGATTCCCAGGACCAGGCTTGTGCCGACGTATTTCGATTTATTATCGGTTATTTTCAGGCCTTGAATCTGGTACCAGTCACCGGTCGTGGCCGGATTGGTTTTTCCGAGTTCAGGAAATTCGTTATCTACACAGCCGTCAATGAGCGGAGTGCGGTCTTTAAAATGCATGGTGAATTCGATACCGCTTGTATCCATGTCAATGTCTGTCGTTACATTGACTGCCTTTTTTTCGAGTAATCGCCCAAGCTCTGTATAGACATTATTTTTTGTTCGGTCATGCTTGTCTGACTCGTTTATGTCTTCTGGGTCATCAAAATCGCCATCTTCATTTATGTCTTCCTGTTTGCCTTTTTTACAGTCGGGTTCGGTGCACCAGTCGCGATTTTTTTCGCATGATTTGGCATCGGGTTCGAGTTCGTCGCTTACCGGCAGATATTGCCAGTCTTTAAGCAGGCAAAGATAGTATTTTTTTTCGTGCGGGCGGTTGCCCGGATCATAGTCATAAGGCATATCATCAGGCATAATTTTTTTATCATGCCATACATGCAGGTCGTCATAACTGCCTGAATCGAGGTAAAGATGTTCGGCAAGAAACCCCCCGAAAGTTTTGTCTTTATAAACCATACCACCGGTTGAATTTATTTTTGCGAGAAAAGCTTTGCCATCAGCTTCTTTGATGACTTTGTTATATTGACTGTGCAACTCACCGGAGCCGATAATTGGCCCGATGCCCGAAAAATAGGGCCTGATGTCGGTAATTTTTTTTACATCTTCGTAAGTATCGACCGGGGAACCATACTTGCTGCCTAATTCTGCGAGACTTAACAGATATTTGCCAAACGGATCGACCGCAGAAACCGGATTGCCTGAAATTGTGAAAGCGGCAAGCATCAAGACCAGAAAATATTTTTTTGTCATCCTCAGCCCCCTGTTACATCCTCGACAAGTTGATAGGCCATTCCCTCGAAAGTCTTGTCAGACTTATCTTTACTATAACTGATTAACAGTTCTCGCTCAATCTGTTTTACGAATTTTGGATGCCAGCCGCTCCTGTATTTTGCCAGGCCAGACAGGACAGCCTCTTCAAAGTCGAACTCATACAAATTGTGTTTGAGCAGTTTGCGGGTCAGCCCGAAGAAGTAGTAGGCCCTGGGTCTGATTGCCTTATTTGTGAAACTGAAGGCCAGAAAACGTTGGGCTCCCTCAATTTGCCCCACTTTGAGAAGGGTTATGCCGGTCAGATAATTAACCCAGGCGATGTTAAGGTCGCGGGCAACAACAATAAGGTCACCAAGACACTGTTCAGGGGATTTGAAAATTATGGTAAAAATACATGAAATGGCCATCGATAGTGACCCGATTGAAAATTTATCGACGAAGATAGATTCAGCGGCCCGCCAGGTAAAGTAGATGGTAAAGGGAATCAGTGCAAATATTGCAGCAATGGCACCGTAGTGCAATGGAAAGGCGTAGACATGGCAACGGAGCCTGTATCCGAGACTTTTGCGGGGGGTTCCTGTCATTGGGTCAAAAGAATAGGCGTAGGCACTGAGATAATTCTTCAGGCCATAACTCGCTTCTGACAGGAGAGGAAAAATAATTGCGACATCGGGGTTGACCTGGTAATACTTCAGAAGGTCGACTCGCGCCTTCTCAAAGTTTTTGAGTTTAAGGTGAGCTTTGGCACGCATCAGCAAAAATTCATGCCGGTGAGGCATTTCGTAAATCAGTGAATTGAGCGAGTCAACGGTTTCACGCATTCTGCCTTCGAGAAAGGCCGTCTCTGCCTTTTCGACAAAGGCTTCGAGGCGGTTGATCTGCAGAATCTTTTCTTTGAGCTCATTGGCTGGTTTGTAGTCAGGTTCGCGCGCCAGAAGTTTTTCGAGCATCTTAAGGGCATTTACCCGGTCGCCTTGAGCAAAGAAGCCCCTGGCACGATTCATGAGGGAAATGGCCGAATACATTTCGAGGTCGTGGCTGCGGCCTGTTGAGGTCTGCACTTCGATGCCCTGGTTTTTGAATTCTTCAATCTGCTGGTAGGTTCCGGCAATTTCTTTTAGCCTGAGGCGGGCATGCTCATCATTTTCGTCAAGGGTGAGAACCTCGCTGAAAAGCTTTTCTGCTTCGGGAAGGTTTTTTGATTCAAAAAAGAAGTCGCCGCGCTGCCTGATCTCTTTAATGCGTTCGGCGACTTTTTGCTGGAGTCGCGAGGCAAGAGACTGAACCTCCGGGTCGTCAGGGTCTATTTTTGCTGCCCGCTGCAGATAATCTCGTGCTGTTACATAGTTTTCATCGGCAAAAAATACCTGCGCCTTGCGAAGATACTCGCCGGCCTGTGGAGAAATTGCCCCGGCAGGCAGCAGAAAAAACGCAGCCTGCAAAGCTGCGAAAAACAACAGAACATAGAAATACCGGTTTCCCTTTTTCTGACAATACCCCATAAGCTGATTATAACATTTAGACCTGGTCGTTGTGTACATAGTTAAGGGTTGAATTGAGGGATTTTTGACTTTTGTTCTTTAAATTGCTAGAATTCACAGGCACGAAGAAGATGATGCCGCATAAGATTTTTCGCAGCACATCAGCAAAAGTCAGACACAGGAGGACATCAATGCCACTCGTAAGTTCAAAGGAACTTTTTGAAAAGGCCTACAAAGGCGGATATGCAATTGGCGCTTTTAACGTCAACAACATGGAAATCGTTCAGGGTATTTTTGAAGCGGCCATCGAAGAAAAAGCACCCCTTATCATTCAGGTTTCAGCCGGAGCCCGCAAATATGCCCGACACGAATATCTCATTCACCTGATCCAGGCCTCCATGGAAATGGCCGAGGCTTCAGGGGTTTCGATTCCGGTTGTTCTGCACCTTGATCATGGCGATGATTTCGATATCTGCAAAAAGTGCATCGATGGTGGTTTTACTTCGGTAATGATCGATGCATCCAAATACCCCCTCGCAGAAAATATTCGCATAACCCGTGAGGTTGTCGAATATGCTCATGCACGCGGTATTACTGTTGAGGCCGAACTTGGCAAACTCGCCGGTGTTGAAGACGAAGTGAAGGTTGATGCAAAAGATGCAACTTACACAGACCCTGACGAAGCACTTGAATTTGTGCAGAAAAGCGGCTGTGACTCTCTGGCAATCGCGATCGGCACCAGTCATGGTGCTTATAAATTCAAGGGCGAGCCCAAACTGGCTTTCGACCGTCTTGCTCAGATTCAGCAGAAACTGCCCGGTTTCCCGCTTGTTCTTCATGGTGCAAGCTCAGTTCCCCAGGATTTGACAGATCTCTGCAATAAATACGGTGCTCAGATTCCTGGCTCACGTGGTGTTCCCGAAGACATGATCGGCCAGGCTGCCAAAACCGGTGTCTGCAAAATTAACGTCGACACTGACCTGCGTCTCGCTCTGACCGGCCAGATTCGCAAAGTTTTTGCCGAAAGCCCGGCTGAATTCGACCCCCGCAAGTATCTTGCCCCGGCCCGCCAGGCGATCAAAGAGGTAGTTCAGCGCAAAATGCGCATTATGGGCTGCTCTGGTAAGGCCTGATACGGCTTTTTAAGGCGATATTGCTCCCGGTTCCCTGATGTATCAGGGGCCGGGGGCCTGTCTGTTTTT
Source organism: Candidatus Rifleibacteriota bacterium (assembly GCA_028691595.1). GTDB lineage: Bacteria > Muiribacteriota > Ozemobacteria > Ozemobacterales > Ozemobacteraceae > Rifleibacterium. The sequence goes on along the minus strand of JAQUZA010000159.1, from coordinate 3,301 downwards.
GTTGCTGTCAAACTATCGATCTGGCTGTGACTGTTAATTGCTGATTCTGTCTTGATGCAATTTTGAAGTGTGGCCAGATGTTTTTACGTGGTGTATTACCGGGGTTTATTTTGCGACGAAATAGTAACAGTCTGGTTTTGTTGCTGATAGCAGGCATAATAGCTGCCAGCCTTTTTGTTTCGGGTTGTGGTGGCGGAGGTGGGGGTGGCTCTGTTTCAACCCTTGATCCTGACCAGCTTGAGGTTGCCTCGACCATAGACGGCTTTGCTGCTGCGGTTCGCGCCGAAAACATCACCGATGCCCAGAATTTTCTCGATACAAATCTTAAATATGAGAGAGTTGGCGACATCACTGAAATCGGAGCCGATAAATTCATTGCCCGCCTCAAGACATTCTTTGACCTTGCCAAAGTCGATGATTTTCAGATAACCAACATTGGCATCGTCATCGTAACCGATACAATTGCCACGGGTCGTGCCGATTTGAGCCTGAGTTATACTGATAACAACGGCGTGGCCGGGCCAGCGGTGGTCGAGAATATTGAATTGGCCTTTGAACGTGCTTCCGGCGGCATCTGGGGTTTGCTTGAGTTTGGTGTTTACGGTGGCAAGGGGTCTTCTTTCCCTCCCGAACTTTGATATTCTGCCCTTAACCTGGAGAAATGCATGAATGTAGAGGTAAATCAGTTTGATTGCAAAGAGATCTGCTGTTTAAGCTTTGACCTGTCTTTATCATTATGGACAGAGCTTATGAATGATCAATTTTCGCTGATGGCTGATGGCGAAAACGTCGTGACGTTGTTCTCTTTTGCCACCGGGGCTGAGCTTGCCCATGGTAATGCACCTCTTGAATTCATCAATAAACTCAATGCTGCTCCCATGGCTGCTTTTACCCGGCATGGCAGCACTTCAGGCCCGGCTTTTGAAGAGACCTGCGTTTTCAAATCTGAGCGCTTTGACGCTTCGGGTCGTTTTGCAGCTGGAATCAGGTGTCAGGCCACCGGCGACATTTCGGGGGCGATCGGTCATTATCGGGCCGTTATTGAGGCTGAACCATCTATGGCAAGGGCTTTGAACCTTGCAGGGCTCTGTCTGAGAGTTTCAGGCGATGTTGCCGGTGCTGAAGACTGTTATAAAAAATCAATCTCAGCGGCTTCTCATCTGCCCGAGGCCTATTGTAACCTTGGTATTTTGTTTCAGAAGGCTGGTCGTGACGAAGAGGCTCAGCAGCTTTTTCTCGCTGCTCTTGCCCGAGATCAGTTTTATTTTAACGCGTTGTTGCGCCGGGCTGAATGGCTTCTTGAGGCGGGTCAGATCAATAACCCCGAGTTCAGCGAGCTAAATCTGCGCCTGTTAATGCATTTTTCAGAGATCGGAGCCGTTCAGCGCCATCTTTTTAAGGCTGCAGAACGATCTGACATGGCTATTGAAGATTTTTCTGAAAAATTGCACAACGACAACGGTGCCATGGCCAGTTCAAAGATTCAGAAGCTGCAGAAGCTCATTGAATCACAAATTCTTAACGGTGCTATGGGCGCTGCCGCTGGCAATATGAATCTTCTCAGCAGTCTGACACCCCAGACCCAGGCCGAAAAAGCAGTGTTTGCGTGGTGCCGGCAAAGGGCCGGGCGTATTGGCGAAAGACTTGGCAACCATGCGTCGCAGTTCGACTTTTTCAAAACCCTGCAGCCTTTCATGATCTCCGAAGATAGTGAAAAAACTGCCGGCCAGAAAAAAGCCCCCCTGGGTGTGGCCGAATTTTTCTCACTGGTGCTGCTCGAGGTTATGCGTGACGGGCAGATTGAACCGGCCGAACATGACCTGCTGCAGCGTTTGCGAACCGCGCTGAATGTGCCTGAAGATGCGTATATAACGATGTTTAACAATGTTCGTCGCCAGCTTGCCGGTATTGAAGTGTCTGGTGGCCTGCGCGAAAAATTCAGCCATCAAAGATTGTTTAAAAATTTGTGTCAGGCAGCGTTTCGCGATGGAGTCGTCGAAGACTCCGAGAAGAAGATTCTCGGTTTTGCCTGCAAGGCTTTCAATGTTTCACCAGAAGAGTTTAAACGCATAATCGCCGAGGTGCCGCGATGACCAAAACTGTGCCGGGTAAGACAAATTCCGCCGAAACCACGACTGCGCCAGTAATTGAGGCGATCAAGGGCTACCTTGAAGAAGATAGCATGCGCTTCAGCCAGCTGGATGAAGATGCTGTTGAACTTTATATGCAGGGTAACAATCTGACCATGCACCTGATCATCTATCTGCACAACAACCATCTGATTTTCCGAGTGCCGAATTTTATCAGAAATGTTGAATTGAGGCGGCTCGATATACTACTGTTCATCATGCAGGTTACCAACGAAATTCTCGATATCAGGTTTGAAATCGGCAAAGATGGCAAATCTCTGTCTGCCTGCTGTCAGCATATTCTTGAAGATGGTCTGCTGACACGCAAACAGTTCGACCTTGCGATGATGGTGCTGGTGCATATGGTTGACGACACTTTTCCGAGGTTTATGCAGCTCGTTTATGGCCAGGCACAGCCCCCTGCCGGGCAAACTGATGCCGAACCGGTCGATGCTGTTTCTGAAACGGAAGAAGCCGAAGGAAACGATGAAAATGACGAATTTGCGCCGGTTGTTGACGACGACGAAATTACCCGTAAAATTAACTGAAAAGGCAAAGGAGCCAAACTTTATGAAGCCGCACCGCCCACTCGCAATTATCTTGACGGTCATTCTTGTGCTGTTGCTGGCTCCTGGTGCTGTTGATGCAGCAACGGTGCAGATTCCCGAATGGTTCAGCCTGAGCGTCGGTATGGCTGCGCCGCCCGAACCTGGCAAACCCGTTGCTGTTAACGTCAGGCTGAACATGCTGACCGGCGATATTGCCAACGCAGAAGTCAGGCCAATTCTTCCCGAAACCTGGAAGTCCGAGCCGGAAAAGCTTAGCTGTGGCCCGGTTAAAGAGGGTGGCAGTGCTGAAGTGATTTTTAATGTTACACCTGGCAGCTGTCTGAATCAGGGTTCTATTGTTATCGAGGCGATTATTCCTGTTCCCAAAGCGCAAATAATCGGCCGAATAAAAAAAGATTTTCCTGAAAGTGCCGAAGGTATGATTGCAGCGGTCAACGCCTGGCCCGATGAGACAAAACGTTATTCAGATCTTGCCTTTGCCCTGTTTGCAGAAGAGTCTTTTTTTCCGCTGACCGGTGATATGTGGCTGGCCTATGATGACAGCCTCGCCCCTGAAAAGGGTTTTCGTGGCCCGGTCTATTATGAAGACACCCTTATCTCACC
>JAQUZA010000158.1 GCA_028691595.1 Candidatus Rifleibacteriota bacterium | reverse complement strand
CCCGATGCACTCCACCTATGCCACCGGTCGCAAAAAATCTTATGCCTGCCAGATGTGCACAGATCATGGTCGCTGAAACGGTTGTTGCAGCATGTTGCTGCATGGCTATTACCCCGGGCAGATCACGGCGCGAGGCCTTGCGGATATTTTTTGAAGTACCAAGAAGCTCAAGGGCTTCAGAGTCAAGACCAACCCTGATAATACCATCGATAACCGCAATGGTTGCCGGAACCCCACCATGCTCACGAACCGTTTTTTCTAACAGCCTGGCCGTTTCGATATTCTGAGGGTATGGCATACCATGAGAAATTATAGTTGATTCAAGTGCTACAACAGCCTGACCATTTGCCAGGGCAGACTTTATTTCCTCGCTGATTTTTACGCAGGCTTTCTGCATTTCGTTTCCTTGTTTATTGAGATTTTAGCAAATACGGACAGTCGAACTTTATGCACAGACCACTTTTAGTGCATCGGCCCCCAACCACAATTACAGCCCAGTGCGGGGCCTCATATTCTTCAGCGAAATTTTTCACAAGAGCATCAATTGCCCTGGAATCGCTTTCTGAAAGCAAAACCTCGTCTGAAGAAAACTTAGAACCGTTACACCAATAGACGTAGGTAACCTCGTGGAGTTCTTCACTACGAAGACTTGTTGCTTGCCGGTCGCCGCAATTGTCGCAGACAAGAACAAGCTCAGAGCCCTCGACCAGCAGTTTGCGACCCGCACAACCGCACCTGGCGCAAGGGCCTGCGAAAACCCGGTAACGGGTCAATTGTGGTGCTTCAGGTAAGGGGTCATCAGACTCCCCAAACCCAAGAATTATAGGCTTTGGTTTTTCCAAGATTTTTGTTTCAGTCTTATTTTACCAGGGCAAGCAACACCCCGGCAGCAACTGCAGAACCGATGACACCGGCAACATTTGGGCCCATGGCATGCATCAGCAGATAGTTGTTGCCATTATACTCCAGGCCGACCTTATTAACAACCCTGGCCGCCATAGGGACAGCCGAAACCCCTGCCGCACCAATGAGAGGATTCAACGGAACTTTACTGAACCGGTTCATCAGTCTGGCAAGCAATATTCCAGCAGCAGTTCCAAGAGAAAAGGCTATCAGGCCTAAGAAGAGAATGAAGAGTGTTCTTGGCTGCAGAAACTGCTCGGCAGAAAGCTTTGAACCAACTGCCAGACCAAGAAAAATTGTTACCAGATTAATCAATTCGTTCTGTGCGGTTTTTGCCAGGCGATCAGTTACGCCAGACTCCTTTAGAAGATTGCCGAACATGAGCGCACCGATCAGAGGAGTTGCCTGCGGAATAAAAATTATGCATAACAAAAGCACAGCCAGAGGAAAAACTATCTTTTCACCGGCAGAAACGTCACGCAACTGATGCATTTCAATGCGCCGCTCCTCCTCGGTGGTCAAAAACTTCATTATCGGGGGCTGAATAATAGGAACCAGAGCCATATAAGAATATGCTGCCACAGCTATTGCCCCGAGAAGATGCGGAGCAAGAGCCGAAGACAAAAAAATAGCGGTTGGGCCATCGGCACCACCAATGATTGCGATCGAGGCTGCATCCTTGAGAGAAAAACCCAGGCCGGCATACTCAGATAAAACCAGAGCCCCTACCAGTGTTCCAAAAATACCAAATTGGGCAGCAGCACCAAGCAATGCCGTGCGCGGGTTGGCAATCAACGGCCCAAAATCTGTCATTGCGCCGACCCCGATAAAAACCATCAGCGGAAACAGGCCATTGGCAATACCAGAGTTGTAGATAATTCCGAGAAAACCACTTTCAGCAGTCATCCCGGCAACGGGAATATTGGCAAGAATGCCGCCAAAACCGATGGGAAGGAGAAGCAACGGCTCAAACTGTTTTTTAACCGCCAGCCAGATCAATAAGAGACCAACAACTATCATTATCACTTGACTGATAGTTATATTGTAAAAACCTGTAGATTTGAGCAAATCGCCCAAAGAGGTCATAATATCCATAAAAATATCTCCATTACTGATCAGCTGATGCGAACGACTGTCTGACCGGCAGCAACCTGGCTGCCCTGCCCGACAACAATGTTGGAAATTCTTCCAGCAACTGGTGCCTTGATTTCAGTTTCCATTTTCATGGCCTCAATCACGAAAATCGTGTCGTCTTTTCTGACCTGATCACCTTCTTTGCACACCATTCGCACTATGGCTCCCGGCAAAGGTGCGGAGACATCAAATCTTGAACCTTCTGTTTCGCGAATCGTTTGAACTGGTCGGGCTTCCAGTTCGTGGGTGATTTCGGAGATATCCACCTCGTAGGTCTTGCCGTTAACCACCGCTTTGTTTCCGTCAAAAAACACCTCAAACGCCTTGTCCTTCAAAGCAACGTTATAGCCTCTGGCTGCTTTTGCAATAGACTTTGCGTCATCCCTGTTCCCACGAACCACATTCAAAGTGGTTGAATACGGCATCGAAAGAGTCTGCCCGCCCTGCTTCGTTGTTTGTGATTTTTTTCTCACACTTTCAACCGCTTCACCCTTCAAAAAGGCAATTCCCTTGGCCTGACAGGTCGCTGCAATAAAAATATTCTCTTCAGTCACGGGTAGAGAATTTTCTTCGAGCCTTTTTGTGAATGTGGCCACCGAACGGGCCGGATCTTTATCGTTGAGTTTAAGAGGCGACTCATTTGCAGGCTCGAGCTGCAACTGTTCGGCAGCAATACGAATAATCTGCGGGTCAGGAGGAACAGGAGTATGCCCAAAATAGCCAAGGACCATTTTCCCGTAGCCCTCACTGATCTTTTTCCAGGGGCCGAGCATAACATTATTGTAAGCCTGCTGAAAATAAAACTGCGAAACCGGCGTAACCGAAGTGCCAAAACCACCTTTGCGCACGACCTCGGTCATAGCCCGAATCACTTCGGGGTAACGATCGATGGTTCCGTTATCTCGCATCATCTGGGTATTGGCTGTCAAAGCACCGCCCGGCATTGGCGAAAAAATGATAACAGGGTCGACGGCTCTTGCTTCCGGGGGAAGAAAATATTCTTTCATGCAATCACCGAAAACCTTCTCGGCTTCGACAATCTTTTCGATATCGAGACCAAGATCATACTGAGTGCCGCGCAGGGCATGCCACATGGTAATGATATCTGGCTGGCTCGTACCTCCAGAAACAGGTGCCATAGCCAGATCGATGCCGTCAGCACCGGCATCAAGAGCAGCTCGATAGGCGGCTACGGCATTTCCGGCCGTATCATGCGTATGAAATTGAATAAAAGTTCCATCAGGCAGCATCTTGCGGGCAGCGTCAATCGTCCTGAATACCTTGTCTGGTGTCGAAGTGCCTGAAGCATCTTTAAAACACACTGAATCATAGGGTATCCCGGCATCAAGAATCTTTTTCAAAACCTGAAGATAAAATTCTGGGGTGTGCGACCCGGTACAACCCGGAGGCAACTCCATCATGGTAACCACAACCTGATGCTTTAGCCCGGCCTCAACAATGCACTTGCCACTGAAAATGAGATTTTCAACATCATTGAGGGCATCAAAATTCCTGATGGTACTCACCCCATGTTTCTTAAAAAGCCTGGCGTGCAGGCGAATAATTTCGCTGCTCTGCGAATCAAGGCCGACGACATTTACACCCCTGGCGAGGGTCTGCAGTTCAACGTCGGGGCCAACAACTGTTCTGAAAGAGTCCATCATGTCAAAGGCATTTTCGTTGCAATAAAAAAACAGCGACTGAAAGCGGGCACCCCCGCCTGACTCGAAATATGTTATTCCGGCTTGAACGGCGGCTTCAACAGCAGGCAAAAAGTCTTTTGTTAAAACCCTTGCGCCATAAACAGACTGAAAACCATCCCGAAAGGATGTATCCATAACCCTGATAAATTTCTTTTTCATTATTGTTTCCTTTCAGAGAAAGCCCGGGCTGCAGCAATAACCACCGCCAGCTCTTCGCTGGGATTATTTTCACCGGCAGAAAAGGTGACGGCAGCATCTTTAACTGGAGCCATTTGAGAATATGGCTTCATCAGAAAGGCAATCAGATTCATCATGGCCACCATGACACCTAAAAAAGAAAAGACAACACCCATACCGATGGCCATTACTACAGTACCGTCGATCAACATGGCTACAACTCCTGGTTCAGTTATGTCAACCCGTGAAAGGCTGAGCTTGATTCCTTGTTTTTTGCTTTGATTTATGCTGACCAGTTATCTTCAATCAAAAAAGTATGTGAAAATAATATCATATTTCGACACAAGAATCAAGTATCCAAGATTCTTGCCCTTCGTGCCAGCGCCAACATGTCTTTAGTTTCTACGCAATCTCACGCCAACCCGAAAACAAAAACGAAGACCACAGAAATCCATAGACTTAAACTCAAATTTTAAATTTAAGTTTATTTAACTTCACAATCATATATGCGCGACTAAATCATCACTAGCCTCTGTTTTATAAAGATTAATTTTTTATAAAACAATTTTCAACAAAAATCCCAGATACAGCACGCTTTTGTTTTAAATAAATAAATATTTATTTAAAAAACTCGCGTTTTAGCAGTCAATTTTTATACAAACCCGATGATTCTTTGCTTGCTTTCAGCAGCAATATTCTGCCATGATTGTAACATTCTCGAAGCAAAAAGCAGAAGACCCCGAAATCTCGGGGTCTTCTGCTTAAAAAAAACTTGTGGTTATCTACAGGAAAGTTAATCCACCTTAACCAGACCACTTCTGATCATTGAATTGATCCTCTGACTGAAACTGCTGCCAGAACCACCATAGTAGGGCTTAAAAACACCATCTTCATGGCTGTCTTTGACATTATTATTATTGTTGTTATTATTGTTGTTATTATTGTTGTCACCATTGCTTTCAACTGCAACCACAGAATTTTCAGAGCTGGCAACCACAGAGTTCTGAACTCCTGCTAAAGAGGACAAATTCTCCTGGGTCGATGCAACGCGCTTGTCAAGACGATCACAGAGCACTTTAATTACATCACCCAAGCGGCGCATGCTCGGAGATACTTCTCCGGAAAGCTTTTCAATCTTTTTTTCATTCATAGAATGGCTCTGACGCATCTGTTTAATTCTTGCCATTCTTGCCAAAGCAATCATAAAAGGTTTTTCAGTAGCCGGAACACTTTCAGACACTTCAAAAACGCGAGTCTCGGTAACCACATTCGCCTCAACGTCTGCTAGCACCGGAGCTATCTCGCTGGGCATTTCGACGACTTCTTTGCTTTCCACGGTGACCGGCTCGAATCTGATCTTTTCGTGGTCGCTCAGCTTGATTTCCTTGCCAGCACTATCGGGTTCAATTCGAGCTTTTCCTTCACCAAGGGCAACCCTAAGCGGCTTTGAAAACCAGTTCCATTCAGCAGGAACCTCGGTTGGAATTTCTTCAACCCTTGCTTTGCGGCTCTTTCGGGGCTTGGACTCAGAGGATACAGTTACGGCAGTATCTTGAACAATGGCGGGAGCCTTCTTCTCGATCTTCTCGATCTTCTCGATCTTTTTTTCGGCTCTGGGCTCTGGCCTGACGACCTGAACCGGAGTCGACTCTTTTACCATTGGCTCCGCGGCCTTAACTTCAACCACAGCCGGAGCTTCAAGTACTTCAGTCTTGATTGCAGCATTATTTATGCTGACAGCTGCAGCAGAATCCAGACTTTTGTCTTCTTCAAGAGCGGGGCTGGCTTCTCTAACAGCGACAGACAATGAATCAGGTCGAGCAGTTTCGGACGCAGCCCGGCTCTTTCTGGGTGACTTCTTTTCAGCTGGAGGTGCAATGACTTTTGGCATTGCTGGCGGCATTGTCGGAGCCTCAAGGGCAAGCAACGCTCCCCGGAAAGACCTTTCAGACCATAGCTGAACTGCAAGAAAACTTGCAGATAATATAAATAAAACACCCAGAGCCAGTAAAAATGGCAGGCCCTTTTGTTTTTTCAACAACTTCATTTGGCATACTTCCCGTTCAGGTAGATTACCAGAAAACCTAACCCCACCAGCAACCCTGTCTGCAGCAGACTTGATTCCTGGCAGATTACAGCTTTTTGAGCAGTAAAACTTACCCGCGCATTGAAAAGTTGAGCCGGTTGTCCTTACTTTTTCATGCGTTCGAGGTATTCACCAGTTCTGGTGTCAACCCTGATAAATTCTCCAGACTCAATAAACATCGGCACATTTACCACATGCCCGCCTGCACACACAACGGGCTTACTTGAACCGCTGGCCGAATTGCCTTTGACGTTCGGTGGAGCTTCGATAACCTCTAAGTCAACGGATGGCGGCAGTTCTGCACCGATTGCCTTCCCGTCGTAAAGCTTAACGTAAATCTCCATCTGTTCTTTGAGAAACTTGGTCTGGTCACCAAGCAGATCCAGTTCCATTTCCATTTGCTCGTAGGTTTGCGTGTCCATGAAATGCAGGAAATGGTCTGAACTATAAAGGTATTGCATCAATTTGGTCTCGACCGTCGCTTCGTCAACCTTTTCGGTGGTCTGGTAGCGCTGCAGAAAAATAGCCCCGGTTTTCAAGCTTTTCAGCTTGGCCTGAGCCATTGCCCGCCAGTTACCCGGACGAACGAACTCTATATCGACAACCTGGCAAAGATCGCCATTATAGATGATTACCATACCTTTTCTCAGTTCATTAGCAGTTATAGCCATGTAATGTCTCCTGGCTGGAATTTTATCGGCAGATTATAACATAATTTACACCATTACTCTCAGAGAAAATTATGTTAAATGAAAAAACTGCATAATCAAGCATGCAATAGACCCAACATTCTTGATTATCAATTTTAAGTTATTATCAACAACAAAAGCCACAGTACATCAAGATATCTACTTTTAACAAAATACTGATAAAAGCATTTTCTTGCCAGCCACGGTATTATCATAAAACAAAAGAGCATAAACATATCAAAATTCAGATAAAAACATTAAGACAAAAAAAGCATCAGCTATTCCCCAGAGCGAACCACCAAAAAATTGATAAAAAAAACAAACATAAGCAAAAATTCTATCTTCTTGTGAATTCGTAAGCAAGAACACTAAAAGATAGCGCTTCGAATCCCCTTTTTGCATGTCCC
>JAQUZA010000157.1 GCA_028691595.1 Candidatus Rifleibacteriota bacterium | reverse complement strand
ATATTTTCTGCCGATAATAAAAAAGTGGGTTGCAAGTTGGCACAAACTTTGCTATACTGATCGACACACAAACAAACCCGGAGCAACTCGTCAGAGCAAACCGTCCGGACCAAAGTTTAAGAGGTTTTTCAGATGTTCCCCGTGTACAACACCCTTCGCAAAGTTTCTGTCCGTTTTTTTGTAGTTCTCGCAGTATTGCTTCTTGCATCAATACAGTCCAGTTATGCTTCACCAGCTGATTTTTCATATAACGATATCGAAGTCAGCCGTATCGAAGCTCCCCATAATTTTGAAAATGCCGTGCGTTATCAGATAACCTACTGGCACAAATCAGAAGGCTCTTTCCTGCAGGTATTCCCCAGTCGTGAAGAACGCGAACGTGATGCCGACATTATTCTTGCTCAGGCCGTCAGCCGCTTCCTCGATGAAGAATATCATGAAAAGGGCAAAGGCATGGATGAACATGTCGTTGAAGCTACCCATATGGGCCAGATCATCGACCTGATCAACAAAGATTACCTCTCTCCGGCCTGGCAGGAAGAAAACGTCAACAATTTGCGCCAGTTCATGCACAAATACGAAAAAGACCTTCTTCTCTTCACAGTCAATATCTACCTTGACTATGCCTACAAGGGTGGCTATTTCAGCGGCAACGACATCAACCCGATTATCATGAATCTTAAAAACGATGGCAAGAGCGCTGACGAAATTACTTTCATCACCGTTAACTACACCGATAAATAAAGCGTTTTCCGAAGCTCCCCCGCTGATACAAGGCGGGGGAGCTTTTGTTTTAGCCCTTCGCAAAATTGTGTTATAATTCAGCCGTTCTGTTGCACATTTTTATCCAAGCTCTGTATGCAGGTGAAAATTATGAATGGATCCGATAATAATCGTGCTCTAGGTGTCTCATTGAGACTGGTGAAACGCCCGTCCAAAGGCTTCTGGGCAATCCTGGAAGGCCGGCGCGTCGACAGCAGCTACTTCGAAAAATATCAGCAGCCTGTCGATGCCGTGGGTTTAATTCAAGGGCCGGTTGCGGCAATACTGGCCGCCTCAGACATAGCCGAAAAAGCCGCAGCCGTACAGGTTGCTGAAATTCGTGGAGTCTGCCCAACTCACATGACCCTGATCGCAGTCTACGGAGACACATCCGCAGTAGAAGCCGCCCTTCAGGCTGTAAGCGAACAGCTCTGCGATACAATGTTCTGATATGACAAAAGGCAGAATTATTGAGTTTAAAGCTCTCGGAGTCGTTGAATCCCGCTTTGAAAAGCAGGAGGGCACTCCGATCCAGGGCCGTATGGCACCCGAAGAAAAAGCCTGCATCAGAATTTATGATGAATTTGCCGATGGTCTCAAAGACATCGAAGGCTTCAGCCATCTCTACATATTTTTCACTTTTGACCGGGCAGCAGGGGGCAAGCTGCTGATCAAGCCTTACCTCGACAACATCGAGCACGGGGTTTTTGCCACAAGATCGCCGCTGCGCCCAAACCCTCTGGGCATGACCATAGTTAAACTCGACCGGGTCGAAGGCAATTGTCTTTATGTCAGCGGTGTCGATATTTTGAATGGCAGCCCGGTTATCGATATCAAACCCTATGTTCCTGATTTCGACTATCACCAGCCTGATAAAATCGGCTGGTACAATGAAAAACGCCAGAAAGATGGCCTGGTTCTTGCCGACGACCGTTTTTCCGTGCCCGGAGCAGTAAAGCCATGAATTACACAGCCAAAGTACTACAGCACTTCAACAACCCCAAAAACGTCGGCCGCCTCGACGATTACCATGGTATCGGTCAGATTGGCGACCCTGATTGCGGTGATTTTATCGAAATGACCGTTTATATTTCCGAAGACAATCAGAAGGTCGAAAAAATCAGATATCGCATCAAAGGCTGCCCGGCCGCAATTGCCACCAGCAGCGTTACCGCCGAAATGGCCGAGGGAATGCAGATCGAAGATGCCCTCAAAATAACCGATCAGCAGATTGTCGATGCCCTCGACGGGCTGCCCGAGAGCAAGATTCACTGTTCATTGCTCGCGGTTCGTTCTTTGCAGCTGGCCATTCAAGACGCGATTCTCAAGCGCCTGTTCAAAAAGGCCGGAATCGTCAGCTCTGACGAAGAATTCGAAAAACTCAAAGCCGACGGAAAACTCAATGAATATCTGGGCCTGCAGACCGGTGAAATCGGGCACAACTGTGATGGTTCCTGCGAAACTTCCGGGATGAAATGCTGAAAACCTGAGGGTTACCTGAGCACATCCACCCGAACGGCAAAGCGTCGATCTGTCTGTCTTTTGCTGTTGGCTATTTTTAGCGCACCCTTGCCACTGGCTTCGGCTGTTTTCTGCCGTTGGTCTGCGCCCTGAGCCAGACCGCCGAATTCGGCCCACTGGCCGGCTTCGACTTCAAGTTCAGTCAGCAGGCTTTCGGTAGTGCTGCCGTTTTCTTCTGCATACCAGACCTGAAGCAGCACCCGGCCACCTTCGGTCAGATGCCCCGAAACGCTCAACCCATGTGAAGTTGTCACAACTGCCAGTTCGTCGCCAAACCAGCCAGGAACCGAATAGATTCTGACCTGATCGTCAGTAAAGCGCGCCCGGGCAAATTCAAGAGCAATCACATTGCGTTCGCTCTGGCGGCTGGAGGTGGTTTTTTCACTGTTGACACGCGGAAACTGCCCATTTCTGAATTTCATTTCGTGCAGATTCTCACGCGTATCACCAGCGCTTTTAACGGTAAAGCGCAGGGTTGCCGGCCGGCGGTCAAGAGCTGCCAGCAACTTTTCGATTTGTTGAAAAAGCTCTTTTTCGTCAGTGTTAACCACGAGAGCATTTATCTGCGGCGATGCCGCAAAAGTTGCCTGACCGGCAAAAAGATTTTCGCAAATTCGCACCAGGGAATCAGGGTTGGCATACTGCAGCTTGAAAACCCTTATTTCAGTGGCTGCTACCGGAGAAATGCAACAAAAAATGCCTAACAGAAGGCACAGTATAACCAGAAAGATACCATGGCGTTGACTCACAGGGCCGGCACCATCAGCTGAAGCGGGTGCGAAACAATCGCTGGCTTTCAACCGCGACCACCCCGGTACCATTGCATTCGCTGCATTGCTGCAGACCGCGACAGAATGGGCAGACATCCCGGTCCTTAAACGAATTACCAGGTACCGCAATATGAGAATTAAACTTACCTGAACCGCCGCAAACAAGACATTTGCCTGTACCGCGACATTTAGGGCACTCTTGACTCATCCTCTTGTCCTCCGTCTTTTTTTTCATGATAGGCTCATAAATTGATTTTTGCAACCCTTAACTGGCATTCGACAAAAACCGCCCGGGTCAGTTGATTGACCCGGGCGGTTTTTGCACGGTTGCGAAGGGCAGAGAGATCAGGGAGTTTTTCTTACCAGAATCCAGGTGGTTCCGTGGCTGCCAGCGCGGCCACACGGAAGAAAAACCGTGCCCTTAACGAATGTTTTCGTTGCTTCGGGGTGCTCCTGGCATTTGTAGATGCCGCCAATTACGACACGTTCGCCTGTTTTGCCTGTCATGTTATGGCTCCTTACTATAATTTCAACGATTATCAGGAGCGCCATGACCGTTAAGTAAATGCGACGGCTGATTAAGGTTGTCTTACTTAATTATACCACACTATCATGACTCAAAACGGCAAGATACGAGCGGCCGCACCAAAGCCGGGTCAAACCCCAAGAAAGCCTCTGATAATGACGTTAAGCACCGCCAGAAGAAATGACGAAACCAGCGCCACGCTCACCGAAGACATTTCAAAATCTTCCATCAGCTTGTCTATGGCGATCAGCATTATGGCGGTCAGCGAAAAACTGACAACGAAGGTTGTGACCAGAATACCTGAACCGGCAAGCAGAGGCCCGATGATGGGTATGATTGAAATTATCGAAAGAAGAATGGTAATAATTATCAGAGCCGGTGCCACCAGCAAAGTGCCGATAAACATCAGAACGCTGAAAGCCAGAGCCATAATCAGCGCCGTCTTTTCGTTTTTTATCTTAAACCCGGGCACCAGCCTCGAAATGACGTAAAAGGCCAGAGTATTTACACCTACGGTTACCAGAGCACTCATTCAGATTCCTCCTCGCAAATTAATCACTCATAAACATTATACTATCGACAGGTTTTTAAAACTGCCAATCGCTAAATTGCCAGACAGAAAGCTTAACTGTTTTTGCCGAATCTTTCTTTAAAAGCACGATGCACGGCCACATCTGCCTCGACATCGTTGCCAAGAGCCTGAAGAAAGTTCTCATAACCCGACATAATTCTATTTACCGTTACCTTTCTGTCTTCGATAGCAAACTCGATACGCCAGCTTCGAAACCGCAACAGACACGAGTCACCTGATCGGATAAATTTGTTGCGGGTTTCATCAAACGGGTTATGCCCCAGCTGGGTTTTGATGACACCTGCCAGATCGACTCCATGACCGGCCAGAAAAGATATCTGGGCAGAAGCTTCGTCGCTGCAGGCAATTAAAAACTCTTCCTTGATAACGTTTTCGAGCCAGCCGCGACGCGCCTCAGGAAAACTGTCATACTCAACGATATATGGCTTGATGTCGAGCACCGGGGTATTGTTGAGCAAGTCTGAGCCGGCAATATAAACCCTGTTACCAATGATTTTCTGCAATTTAACGCAGCTGAGACCAACCGGGTTGGGGCGATATGGCGAACGCGTTGCAAAAACACCCTTGCGCCCCTTGCCGTCAGAATATGGTGGGTTGGTCAACGGTTTCCAGGTGTTGTTATGATGAAAAACGTATAGCAGCCAGACACGGTCGAAACCTTCCAGATCTTTGAGGCCCTGTTCGTAATTACTGCCCTTGAGCAGTTCAATATAGCCACCGGCCTCTGACAGAACGCCCTGCATCGGTTGTTCCTGATGGTAATCACGATCGCAGTGCAGATAACCGATCGGGCTGAAATTGAACATTCAAAAACCCTCGCGCTGCAGCCGGGCGATAAATTTTTCCCAGGCATCGAACCAGTCAGCCGGGCGCATCATGTGCTCAGACATCGGGTATTCGTTATACTCGAGCTTCTCAGGGCAGCTCGCGTAGTAAGGCTTGAGACTTTCAGCGAACTGCCTGGTGGCAACCGGGCTGACAACAGTGTCAATACCAGCATTTACCATAAAAAGGGAAGCGGGAAAAACCTGGTCGAGATAATCGGCCGGGCCACAGCTTTCTCCCGGGCTGACCGGAAGTTGCCCCGCGGCTTCACGGGTGCGAAAGTCGGGAGTAGCGAGAAACGGCGCAATCAAATCTGGCTTATCGGCCATTCTTGAAAGCGCAAAAGCAACATGACCGCCCATGGAAATACCGGTCACACAGACTTTCTTGCCGCTTTCGCGCAACTGCTTAACGAGTTGGGAAATTTCTGAGGCGTGCTGCAAAACGATAGACAACAGCAAATGATGGCGTTCATGGCCTTCAAGTTGATTAAACAATTCGAGCAGGCCGTCATTACGCGATCCATGATGCGGCGCGTCTACGGCAATGGCAAAAAAACCCGCCGATCTTAAACGTTCAAGCTCAGGTAGCTGAACCTCTTTGGAAACGTTCAGACCGTGCAAAACTATAACCGCAGAATGATGATTCTGATCACCAGCACAAAGGGTTTCAAGATCAAAGCCGGGAAGATGAAAAATTCTTGGGAACGCCACAGAAACCTCCTCAAAACTCTGCTAATAGAAGACCAGAGCCTATGCCATCAAATACGACTTGTGAATTATATCATAAACCATTGAAGAAAAATCCCTGCTGAGATAGCATTACAACCATAAATTTCTGCCTACAAGGAACCATCAACATTTGACCAGACTGCACAGCGTAAAACAGAGCGCCCCGGAAGTGCTCGGGCTTGCAATTCAACTACCTGACCAGACCGAAGCCGAAATCGAACATTCATTGATCGAGCTTTCCGAACTATTAAAGACTCTGGGAGCCAGAATGGTCGGTTCAATCATTCAAAAGCGCGCTGGAGCCTCAAGATCAGGCTATTTTGGCACCGGCAAGATCGAAGAAGTGCGCATTAAAGCCGAAGAGCTCGGAGCAAACTTCATCGCTGTCGATGATGAGTTGACCGCCATGCAGATAAAAAGCATCGAAGCCGCTACCGGCCTGCCGGTCAAAGATCGCACTTCGATCATTCTTGATATTTTTGCTGCCCATGCTACGACCCGTGAGGGCAAATTGCAGGTCGAACTGGCTCTGCATCAATATCAATTGCCGCGCCTGCTGCGCATGTGGACACATCTTGAAAGGCAACGCGGCGGCATTGGTCTGAAAGGCCCGGGCGAAACCCAGCTCGAAACAGACCGGCGCATAATTAACCTTAAGATTAAAAAACTGCACGAAGAGCTTGAAAAAGTCAGTAAAGCACGAGAGCTTCAGGGTCGAAAACGCAATGACCGTTTTGCCCCGCTTTTTTCACTGGTAGGCTACACCAACGCCGGCAAATCAACGCTGTTAAATGCCCTCGCAGGCAGCAAGGTGCAGATGTGCAACGGACTGTTCACCACTCTGGATCCGACCGCCCGACGAGTCGAACTGCCCGAGGGCCACTGGTGCATCCTTTCCGACACCGTTGGCTTTATTCGCAAGCTGCCCCATGGCCTGGTCAGTGCCTTCAAGGCAACCCTCGAATGTGTTACCCAGTCTGAAGTGATGCTGATCGTCTGTGACGTTTCCGACCCACAGTTTCGCGAACACCTGAAGGCTGTCGATGAGGTTTTAAACCAGATCGGTGCCTCTGATCACGAACGAATCTATGTTTTCAACAAAATAGACAAAGGAATATCTGTCTCAGAAGAACTACTTGCCGCAGCCTACCCTGATCACATCATGATTTCTGCTGTTCAGGGCACCAACATCGAGCTGCTGAAGAAAAAAATTGAGTCAATCATGCGTCGCAACCGCCGCGAAGTCGAGCTCAGTCTGCCGATCGGCTCGCCTTTCATCGGCGAAGCAATGACCATTGGCCGCATCTATTCACAGGAATGGGGCGAAGGGGTCGTAACAATCAAAGCTGAGCTGCCGGTAAGCTTTCTGAAGATGCTTGAAGAACATAATTCATTAACAATCTGCTTATAAAAGGGTGCATCAATATGCAGAAATTTC
>JAQUZA010000156.1 GCA_028691595.1 Candidatus Rifleibacteriota bacterium | reverse complement strand
CAGCATGGTTCTCAGAGTCAAAAAAGCCTGCTGATAACCATTTTTAACCAGATACTTTGCAGCATTGACCTTAACACGATTCTCAGGATCTTCAAGCAAAGCGACAATGTTTTGTTCACAACCCCTGATATTCTGCTCTTCGATTACTTCAACAGTGTTGGCTCTTACGCGTGGGTCTTCGTCTTCAAGGCATTTTACAAGAGTTCCGACACCCTGCTCACGACTGCTTCTGGCAAAAACCTTAACAAGCCCGGACTTGACGATAACATCTTTTTCTTTGAGCAATATACTTTCAAGAGCGGCATAGTCAAGATCGACATCGGTTTCCATGATTATTTTAAGCATCAGAAAACGGCGCTGTGATGAATATTGCTCTTCTGCCAGCATTGGGGGTATCTGAGCCGGCACACGCCTGTCTTTAAGATTAAACAACGCCTGCAGAGCTGTCAGAGCAACTTCTTCCATGACATGCCGGGCCAGTTGAAGAAGCAGAGTGACATGCCCCGATGGCTTCTGGGTAGAAAGAGTTTTGATATGCTGCAAAAGTGAACCAATATCTGTAACCTTTTTTAAATCTGGCAACGAGGGGTCAACAGGGTCATCAAGTTCTATCGCTGTTGGCACAACTGGCCTTGAGGGCCGATTGCCAGCTGGCACAGTGGCAGTCTGTAACGGTTTTGATGCCGGACCCGCAAATGCTGGCACACCCGGTGCAGGCACTGGCGATTTAACAATGCTGGGCAGCTCAGGTACTATTGGCGGTGCAGAACTAGATGATGGCAAAGGCGAATTAACAGCAGGCCGGGAAGGTGTCGCAACGAATGCCGGTGCTGCCGGCGGGGCAACCGGTTCTGCCATTGCCGCCGATGGAGAAGGCACATTCAAAGGTGGCGGTGATGGCACCGGGCCAGGTGAAGATGCTACCGGAGCTGGGTTGCCAGACCCATCGCCCTGTAATTTTTTGATCATTGTGGCGGCTAGATTCCTGACTCCTTCGTCAGAATCTTTGAGAACCGGCTCAAGACAGCTGATTTTTTCTGAGACAGGCATTGCAGGTAGATTGACAAGCTGTTCTATTGACATGCATCTGACTTCGGCTGAAATTGAACGAAGGTTCTGAATAATCAGCTCCTGGCGCTTCTTGTTAATCATTTTTTACTTCGACCTCATTTTCACCTTCACTGTTTTCTGCGAGTACAGACAAAAGAATAGCAACTTCTGTACGCGAAAGGCAATGTTTTCTTACCATCTGGCTCAGATCGTCAAATCTGTCAGAGTTTAAAATCTGTATTGCCTGCGAAGAAAGAACCTGAAGTCTCGGGTCTGCGGTTATCATCGGCAGATGAATCTTTTCAAGAAAAGCTGTCTGCAGAATCTTTTCGGCCTCGCGCTCGGCATAACCACTGGATTTAATTTCAGTTTCAACGGCGTAAATTTCGTCGGCAGCTGTTAGCCGGCTCTCAAATGGTTGCTGCAGCAAATCCATGGCCTCCTGATAATTTATCCCGGGCCTTTGCAGCAGTTCGTTTCCGGAAGCGGGTTTTTTCAGGTCGCCGCTGTTAAAGCGTGCCAGGCGTTCACGGGCCTCACCACTGGGCAAAAGACTCAAAACACCAAGTCTGGCGATTTCTTTCTCGATTCTTGCTGACCATTCGTAAATGGATGCAAACCTTTCCTGGCTTACCAGACCTATGCGGAACCCATCAGCTGCCAGTCGTCTCTCGGCTGAATCGTCGCGAAGCGTCAGCCTGAATTCGGCGTGACCCGGAGTAATTCTGTATGGCTCAGGTTTTTCCCAGGTGGAAAGATCGTCTACAAGAACTCCAAGATAACTTTTGGTTCGTGATGGCCAGTAAGGCGGCTGTTTTTTCAGGGCAAGAACTGCGTTGATTGCTGCAATCAGGCCCTGCCCGGCGGCTTCTTCGTAGCCGGAGGTTCCGTTTAACTGACCGGCGGTATAGAGTCCGTCAACAACACGGCTTTCCATTGTTTTGCGAATTTGCCCCGGGGCAAGGGCATCGTATTCAATTGCATACCCATAACGCAGAACTACAGCATTTTCAAGACCGGCAACGCTGGCAAGAATATCCTGCTGCGCCGATGGCGGCATAGCGGTAGTCAGTCCCTGCAGATATAGTTCCTGGGATTCCCAGCCCTCTGGTTCGACAAAAATCTGGTGCTTGACCATGTCAGGGAACTTCATGATCTTTCGGTCAATTGATGGGCAGTGTTTTGGGCCTTCATCGGTAATGTTTTCGAGCATGAGAGGGCTTTCAGACAGATTTCTTCTGACTGCTTCAACTGAACGCTCATCTGTAAAGGTTAAAAAGCACGAAATCTGCTTTTCATACCGCCTCAATCTGTTTTCCCATAAGAAACCGCCTGCGTCGACATCTCCCGGCAATTCTGTGAGCTTCGTCAGATCAACAGAGCTTTTGAGGACACGCGGGGGAGTCGCAGTCTGAAGTCGCCTCAGGCGAACCCCGGCCTTGACTAGAGAGTCAGAAAGACCGATGGCAGCACTCTGGTTCTGCGGAGCACCATCCCAGGAAGCCCGCCCGAGAATTATGCGACTGTTGAGATAGGTTCCGGAAGTGACAATAAGCTTCTCACACGAAAAGCCGACTCCGGTTTCAAGACGCACCCCGGCGACTCGACCACCATCGACGATTATTTCGGTCACATGACCTTGACGCAGCAGAAGATTGGGAGTGTTGAAGAGGGTGTTGAGCATTCTCTGGCGATAAAGATACTTATCGGCCTGAGCCCGGCGCGAACGAACGGCCGGCCCTTTTGAGGTGTTAAGCCACTTCATCTGCACACAGGTTTCATCGATGCATTGAGCCATTTCACCACCAAGAGCGCCAATCTCTCTAACCAGATGCCCCTTTCCAGGGCCACCAATGCTCGGGTTGCATGGCATAAGCGCAACGGTTGAAATATTCATTGTTAAGAGCAGGGTATCAACACCAAGTCGGGCTGAGGCAAGTGCGGCCTCACAGCCAGCATGACCCGCACCTACAACTATAACTGAAAAATGGTTGCGTTTTTCCATGATTATTTGCCAATACAGAAGCGCTCAAAAATCAAATCAAGAGTATTAACATCGACGGTCTCGCCATTAACCCGGCCAAGTTCTCTTACGGCTTCTTCGAGGTCAATTGCCAGCATGTCCTGATACATTGTGCCAATGCCCTGATCGGCCCGTTCAAGCGCGGCAAGAGCTTTGTCGAGTGATACAGACTGCTGGGCCCCAAGTAAAACCATTTCTTCAAGCTCAGAAAGCCCGCTACTGGAGATGATTTCCCTGAGGGTTTTCACCAGCTGAGGCAAACCTGATGCCTTAAGCGAAGAAATTTCGACTGTGGGGCAACCCGAAAAAAAACTTTCTTCAAGCCGCTGTGGCAGATCTGTCTTGTTACATACCAGAATAAAAGGCTTTTGCGAACTTTTAATACGGTCAAGAACGAGAATATCTTCAGAAGAAACTGGCTGAGAACCATCAAAAACACCAACGATGGCGAAAGCGCTGTCAACGGCCTGCCCGGTACGCTCGATACCCATTGCCTCTATGCGGTCGCCGGGGCGGCGCATACCGGCGGTATCGATAATCTTGACCGGAAAATCACCAATCATCATTGCTTCTTCGAGGGTATCGCGTGTTGTTCCGGCAATATCCGTCACTATTGCCCGTTCGCGGCCCAGCATATAGTTCATAAGACTTGACTTTCCCGAGTTTGGACGGCCCAGTAACGCGATGCGCAAGCCGTCAGCGACAAGATTTCCATTTCGGGCATTCCGGGCAAAAACATGGAGCTCAGCAAGAATGTGTTTTATTTCAATGGCCAGCAGATGCTCGTCAATTGCTTCTACCGCATCTTCAGGAAAATTGAGACTGGCTTCAAGCTGAACCAGATTGTGAATTAAACGATCACGTATTCTGGCAACAAACTTTGACGGCAAGCCATCAAGCTGATTAAGGGCCAGTCGCGCCTGCGAAGCCGTTCCGGCTGACAATAGCTGCGAAACGGCCTCAACTTCGAGCAGATCCATTTTTCCGTGCAGAAACGCCCTTCTGGTAAATTCGCCTGCTTCGGCAGCACGCGCACCGTTCTTGAGCAACAACTGCATCACCCTGCTTACCACAACCGGGTTTCCGTGGGTAGAAACCTCGGCGAGATCTTCACCGGTGTATGATTTTGGTGCCAGGAAAGTCGTAACCAGGCATTTATCAGCCACCAGGCCAGTGTCAGGCTCGACAATCGCACCAAAATATGCAGAATAAGGCAGGGGGAAAGCTTTCTTTCCCCCTGTTTTAAACAACTTACTCAGGATTTTGAAGGTTTCCGGCCCTGAAACCCGGATCAGGCTGATTGCCGACCTGCCAGCAGGAGTTGAAACTGCGGCAATCGTATCGATCTTCAGCTTAGACATCTTCCTCCATGAACATAGGTACGGCACTTGAGCTCTCAAGCTTTTCTGAAAAATCAGAATCACCATCATCAGCTACTGGCTGCCATTCAGCATTATTACCGCCCTTTTTCTTTTTGACCGGTGAAATAACAACCCGTCTCATCGGCTCAGCGCCTTTCGAAAAAGTTTCGATATCGCTGCGGTCTTTGAGAGCCATATGAATGGTGCGACGATCGAGAGTAGACATTGGTTCAAGTTCTACCTGTCGACGGCTGGAAACCGCCTTTTTGCACATGCGCTGGGCGAGAAGAATCAGATTTCTGAAACGCTTTTCGCGGTAGCCCTGAGCGTCAAGAACAAGCTTGATGCGGTCATCGCTACCTTTGTTCAAAATGATATTCATCAGGTACTGCAACGAATCAAGAGTGCGACCTCTTTTTCCGATGAGCTGAGAAACATTTTCGCCTGAAGCTTCAATTACCCAGGCTCCATCACGCATGAAGTCAACAAGGTCAAGCTGTTCAATACCGACATTGGCAGCTACTTCGCGAATAAGAGTGAATATTTCCTGGTATGTGGGGTGGCCCTTAATGTTATCGGCAACCTGTTCACGTGGGCGTTCAGGAAAAACGACTTCATTGTTATCGGGTTCATCGGCAAAATCATCATGTTCACGGCGGGGTGGACGACCACCACGATTGTTGTTCTGGCGGCGTGGCGGGCGTGAAGACCGGCGCGGGGGTCTTTCTTCACCTGAGTAATCTGAGGTTTCGCTTCTTTCAGAGTCATAGCGGCTGACAGGTCTTTCGGCCGGTATATCTTCAGCGACTCTCTTCTCAGCTATTCTTTCGGGTGCCCTCTCAACTTTTGGGGCAGGCTTTTCACCGATGGTAAACCTGATTTTGTATTCCTGCTTACCGACGAACCCGAAGATTCCACGTGCGGGTGCAGAAAGGGTTTCGGTGGCAACGATAATCTCGTTGTCATTCAATTCACCATTGGCAAGGCCTTTAGCTTCTTCTTCTGTTTTTGCAATAATCTCAATAGTTCTGTTAGACAAGTTCACTCCTCCTTAATGGCAGCCGCAAAACGGTTTGCCTGTAACTGCTGTAACAAGCCAAGAACACTGCTGGCAAACCAGTAAACCAGCAAACCGGCGGGCAAAGACCAGGTGATGACAAACATGAACATCGGCATAAAAGCCATCATCTGTTGCTGTTGCGGGTCGGTCATTTTTCCCTGCTGATAATACATTAACGCAGCGATTGCGATCGGCAGAATCAGCAGAGGGTCACCTTTCGACAGATCAGATATCCATAAGAACGGTGTTTTTCGCAACTCCACTGCAATTCTGATGGTGTTATACAACGCAATCAAAATTGGCAACTGAAGCAGAAGCGGCAAACAACCGCCGAGCGGATTAACATTATGAGACTGATAAAGTTTAAGAACTTCTTCATTGAACTTCTGGGGATTGTCTTTGTAGCGGTCTTTCAGATCCTGGACGCGGGGCTGAATCTTTTGCATCTGAGCCATTGACTTAGTCTGCTTGAGCGTCAACGGGTAGAGCACCAGACGAACCAGACACGTCATCAGTATTATTGCAAGCCCATAATTTGGAAACAGTGCATAAAACATCTGCAGAACCCGCAGCAGAATGGTGCTCAAAAAACCATATTCTGAAACCTGCCCACGGTTGATTCTGGTTAACTGGTCAAGAATCATCGGCCCGGCGTACACCCTGAATTTAAAAGATCTTGATTCTCGGGCTCCAAGGTTGAACTTGGGCAAAATGCAGGAAATACCATAACCCTTATGAGGCTTACGCTTCGGATCATCTGAAGATATCTCGAACGCCGTAGCCGAAACCCTGGCTGATTCATCAGTATCGATAATTATACAAAAATACTGGTCTCGAAGACCAACACCGTTGTATGCGCCGGCAACGGCACCCTTCGCAGAAAAATCCTTTACATCACTGTGAATTTCAACCGCGCCAGGTTTGAGACCCAGCAACGACATCGGCCCATAAGGATCAAGAAAGATTCCAGGGCCGAAATGCATGGCCAGAGAACCTGCCCCGTCAGTGCCAATAGTTGCAAGTTGTTCGCGAAGATTGCTGACAACATGCTCAACATTGAAAAAATAAGCATCGTCAGTAAATGTATAACGCTTAATCATCGAGAGGCCAGGAGAAGAAGTCGCTTCGGCCTCGGCGAGAGAAACATTTGCCGTGGCCCTGATAACAAGACCGGTGGCCGTCTGCTCTTCAAGCTCAATAGTATAGCCAGTTGCCGGAATCGGCGACCCTATTACTTCGCTTATAAATGGCCGCATCGAGTCAGAAGCAATCTTGTAGCCAAAGTCCTGAATAATCGGCGGAAACAGGTTTTCTTCAAAACTTTTGCCCTTAAGGTAATACACGCTTGGGCTGCCTGTCCGACTCGAAATAATTACCCGCAACAGGCTGGTTTCAATAGAAGCATCTTTGAGACCATCCCCATCGACATCTTCAATTGTTGCAGCCAGAGAGGAACTCTGTGGGACAACGCTGGTTTGAGCGCCAGCAGACATTAGAGAAAAAAAGAAAAATGCCGAAAGAAAAAACGAGCAGAAAAGCCTGCCCGTCTGATAATCACAGCCATAGAAAACGTTTTTGATCAGGCTTGTCTTACTCATTATGATGTTAAATTCTCCGAAACGGGGGATTCAGCTTATCTGGATAACTATTCAACCGGGTCATCTCCGCCGCGGCAAAAA
>JAQUZA010000155.1 GCA_028691595.1 Candidatus Rifleibacteriota bacterium | reverse complement strand
CTTCTGCAAAAATATGGTGAAGTACCTCTTCTGATAAACCTGACCCGGGGTCTAAACGAAGAAGAACTTAGAACCCGCCTCAACAATGAGCAGAAGAAGGTTCCGAACAGAGTTGCCCGTGAACTTGTGGCAGCACTGATACCTATGCCACTCGCGATTGAACTCTGCAACCTCAGCCAGATAGACCCTGAATCGCCCATTAACAAACAACCGGCAGCAAAACGCGACCAGCTTCTCAAGATTTTATGCTCGACACCACTGACCGTAATCGGCCACCATGGCTGGGATGAAGCAATGGTAACCAGAGGAGGCATTTCTCTTAAAGAGGTCAGGCCTGAGACGCTCGAAAGCCGGCTGATCAAAGGATTATATTTCTGTGGTGAAATTCTTAATCTGGATGGCCCCTGTGGCGGGTTTAACCTGCACTGGTGCTTTGCCAGCGGCCTGCTTGCCGGCAGAAGCGCAGCGAAAGAATGATTTTTTTCGGGCATTTAGTATTTAGCTGAAATGTTGTAGACTGAACGGACAAATTTATTTCAAATGGAGGTCAAAATGCAGAAGGAACGTAAGGCCAAGGTGATTGAAGTATTGAACAAGGCCAGGTCTATGGAGCTGCACGCCATTCATCAGTATATGAATCAGCATTATGGTCTCGACAATTCTGACTACGGCGAACTGGCCGCCAACGTCAAGCTTATTGCCATCGACGAGATGCGCCATGCCGAAGCTTTCGCAGAAAGAATCAAAGAGCTGGGCGGCGAGCCCACCTCGGATCTGGCCGCAAAAGTCAGCAAAGGCCAGAAGGTCAAACAGGTTTTTCCGTTTGATGCCAAACTCGAAGACGATACTCTCGATAATTACAACCAGTTTTTGCTGGTCTGCCGCGAAAATGGCGACAGCATCTCAGTAAAACTATTCGAACGAATAATCGATGAAGAACAGGCCCACTTTAATTACTTTGATAACGTTAATGAGCACCTGACAAACCTTGGTGAATCATATCTGGCACGCATTGCCGGCACCCCTGCCGACACAGGTGCGGCATCAAAGGGTTTTGTAACCCAGAATGCCGCCTGATCAATATTTGATGCACGCAGCGGCACATCGGTTAACTGGCCGATGTGCCGTTTTCTTTTCTGTTAATTTTCGCCTGAACAAACAGCAGTCAGCACAATTGAAATGCCTGATGGTCAGAATAGACAAAACCTGCAGATAAAAAAGGCGGTCGGCACAAAATGCGAATCATTTTTTTCTCAATTTTATTAAGCATCGTTATTTTTGCCCAGGCTACAGAAGCCGGCACTGCGAAAAACAAGAACAAAGACAAAGAGCTCTTTGACCAGGGGGCAGAACTCAGCTATGAAGGCCAGCTCAAAATGGCTGAGCAACTGGCAGGAAAAGGCCTTTCTGCACCAAAAACCAGCGCTGAAGATGACTGGAGCGGCACCTCGATTTTTCTGGCTATGATCTGGGGAGCCATTGGCACCGGCTATTTTATCTATGGAAAAAAGCAGGCCAGATATGTGTTTCTGCTTTGCGGCATTGGCCTGATGGTGTTTCCATATTTTGTTTCAGATATGGTGGCCAGCATCGTTGTCGGCCTGATCCTGCTTTTTACCCCATTCAAAGTCGAACTTTAAAGAGACCGGGCAGGCTCATTCAGGCACCAGCGACTCAGATTGAGAATTCCTCGCAACAGCTCATCTGCTGCCAGAGCTACGGCAAGACCGGCAATACCGTAACCAAGTTTAAAACTCAACAACCAGGCCAGCGGCACGCAGATGAACAGCATGATGACAAATGATGTTTGCGCCACGAATCTTGCATCACCACGGGCTTTCAAAGAAGGAGCGAGGGTGGTATTCATACTGCGACCGGCTTCAAGTAGAATATAGACTGCTAGAAGAGTTTTTGCCGCACCGATAACCGCTGTCTCTAATGTAAACAGCCTCAATAGATAATCAGAAAACAGGTAAACGAGAGCAGCACCAGATGGACCAACAATGACAGTGGTCAAACAGCTTCTCAAAACCATCCTTCTGGCTTCATCATTTTTTCCGGCACCAGCGAAAAAGCTTACCTGAACCTGGGCTCCCCAACCAATCGCAATGCCGAATAGAGACGGTATGGCTGAAAGAGTACCCACATAGGCCCTGGCAGCAAGCGCAACTGGCCCAAGTTCCGCAAACATTCTGCTGATAAATACCTGTGCAAGACTATAAGCAAATGGCTCAAGAACTACCAGGCCAGAAAGGGCAAGAACCGGCCATATTTCGAGTGTAGCGCTGGTTTGTTTGTCGGGCAATCTTATCGGCAGTTTCAGCCAGAAAACAAAGGCCCCGGAAGCGGCAATAAGAGCGGTCAAACTGCCAGTTAACTGCGAAACGGCGATGCGTTGAACCCCCGAAAGCTCAAGCCCGACAAAATCGGCGGGCAAAAGCCACAAGGCCAGGAAACACATTGAATGGTTTGCCAGAGCAACCAGTAACGGAACAAGGCTGTTGCCGGCACTGCGAAATACTGCGGTAAAAAACTGCCCCAGCGCATTTGAGGCCAATGTCCACTGGGCAACTGTACAGAAGGAATATGCGAAACTGCCGGTCTCATCTTTGAGCCCGAGAATGGCCTCAATAAAAAATTCGCGGCCATTGGCCACCAGAAACAGAACAGCTGCAATAGCTACCAGAAAAATGCCGAGCAGGGTGCCACGTAGACGCGCTGCCTGGCCATCATTGCCACCGCCCGCCAATTTTGCAATTACTATGCCCCCGGCCTGCGAAAGACCAAGAAACATCATCTGGAAAAGCCCGAAAAGGCTGTTTACTGAACCAACCGCCCCTGAAGCTTCGTCGGCAATTTGCCCCAGAAGAGAGAATAACAGCATATTTACCGAAAATGACAATAACAGCTCTACCAGAATTGGCCATGAAAAGCGGGTCAGACTTTTCATGGTTCAGCTGAACTTTTTATAAAATGAATAATTCTTCTTGCTGCCATCACGCAACTGCCATATTGCGCATTCGCCAGGCTCGAGCTGAATATAAACCAGCCCGGCCGAAGCTGTGGCGACCTTTTCAGAAAAAACCTCATGCAGTTTTGTCTCAGAAAACAGCCAACCCCAAGGCACGGTAATTGTTGCCGAGCATTGTTTTTCACTATTGTTCCATGTTACCAGGGTGAACCTGTCGGGCTGATTTTCGCAGGCCCTGAAAAAAGCGAACAAGTCAGGGTGCAGATCGGTAATTACCGGTTGCCAGATGCCATGGCGCAATTCAGGAGAATTCTGACGCAATCTGGCAAGGTATCTTATTTCGTCACCAAACTTGCGGTCAGCAACAGACATGCGCTTTTTCCATGGCATTCCAGCGCGATTGTCTGGGTCAGCCCCACCTTTTAAGCCGAATTCCTCACCGTAATAAATCATTGGAATCCCCGGGAGCGTAAACTGCAGGCGACGGGCAGTGGAAATCTTCTTCTTGTCACCAGCAAAATCTGAATTGGTGCGTTTGGAATCGTGAGAGGACAGCATCAAGAGTTGATTAGCACTTCCACTACCGAAAGCAGCGACAAGATTGCGCTGCAGTTGCCTGGTATTAATACTGCCAGCCATCAAGGCCTTCAGCGATGCGGTAAAAAAGTAACTTTGAGCTGCATCCAGAGTCTGAAGCCATGGCAGGGCAAAATTGGCCACCTCGCCAATCAGAGCCGCATCAGGAAACCTTTGCCGAAAAATGGCGGCAATTTTTTCACACACAGGCAGGCTCAAATCATTGGCGCAATCAAGACGGATACCATCAAAACCTTTATTGATCCAGAATTGCAAGACATCTGCCTCACCGGCAAAAAGGTATTGCTGCACAAACAAGTCAGCAAGATTCAATTCTGGCAGGCCGGCATATCCCCACCAGCACTGATAAGAACCGTCTTCGTTGAATGAAAAGCGCGAACGATAAGACTGGTCGCCATTCAACGCAGCCTTGAACCAGGGGTGCTGATTTGAAACATGGTTCAAAGCAATATCGCAAACAATACGCATACCCCGCCCGTGCACGTCATTAATAAGCATTTCGAGATCTTGCCAGTTACCGAGCATCGGGTCGAGCATCAAATGATCGGTGGTTTCGTAGCGATGATAAGAAGGTGCCGCGTTGATAGGGGTTAATAGAATTGCATTGGCCCCGGTCGAACAGATATGATCGAGCTGGCTGCGAATGCCCTGCAGATCACCACCAAAAAATTCCTGACCGCCACGGCCGCTTCTTCCTGGCCTGCTGTTCCAGGCAACCAGTTCACAATTTTGTGGAACTGGGGTAATGCCTGAGCGACAAAACCTGTCGGGCATAATTTGATAAAAAACAGCATCCGACAACCAGCTACATCCCGCTGAAATAGCATTGTTCATAGTTTTTCCCGTTATTGCCGCTGAATTTGATTTGATATTTAACTGCGCCGTCTGTCGGGCATCATTATGGATATTCATCCGGCAAAAATCAAGAGGCAACAACCTGCCAAAAACCAATTATCTTTCTGCGCGGTTGTGCCTTTTCGTTTCGCAATTTTACTAAGGCTGGTTTCGTCAAATGCGACAATTTGGAGGAGGATTGCTTACAATTCCTGAAGCTCCTTTACAATTAGAGCCTGGAATGGTATAAAACGGCAATGAGAGCTGGCGGTCAAGGGTGAAAACAATGAAAAAAACAAAAAGAAATTCTCTTTTGAGACAAACCTTAGGCCTTTTCATAAATCTTTTCTGCCCTCCGGCCTCAAATAAAAGGGCCTTTAAAAGGGAAATTGCTGGGACAACAGAGCACCTGCCACAGCCAGAGTTGCTGCCAGGTCCGTCAGATAT
Organism: Candidatus Rifleibacteriota bacterium; assembly: GCA_028691595.1. Taxonomy (GTDB): domain Bacteria; phylum Muiribacteriota; class Ozemobacteria; order Ozemobacterales; family Ozemobacteraceae; genus Rifleibacterium. The sequence continues at coordinate 2,372 of JAQUZA010000155.1, read as the reverse complement.
TAAAATCCCATCCGGGTCACAAGAGTTGATTGTGGTCTGGGATGCCCTTGGGGATGGCCGGGTTGTTGGAGTTTTCGACAACGAAGAGCTGGTTAAAAAGATTCTTGCGGTCAACCCTTATTATTACCGTTTTTATCGCTGTGTTTTTGGCCAACCCACCACTCAGGCTATCGACTGGCTCGATGAGACGCAACGCCACGAACTGGAGAAAGTTCTATGCAGACCTGAGCCCGATATTGAAAAACCGGTTCCGGCTGAGCCGTCGGGAACAATTCGCGCCGCTACAAGCGAAGATGTTAACCGCATGGTCGAAATATGGCTGCAGGCTTCATTGAAGGCCCATAACTTTGTCAGCAGTGATTTCTGGGAGCAAAACGCCATACAGATGCGTGACAAATATCTGCCTGCGGCAGAAAATTACGTGTATTGCGAAGGAACCGTGATCTCAGGTTTCATGTCGTTGCAAAAAGACAGTCTGGCAGCTCTTTTTGTGGCCCCAAACAGACAGAATTGTGGCATCGGTCGCAAGTTGCTTGATTATGCCAAAACGCTGCGCCACAATCTTTCGCTGGCCGTCTATGAAAAGAACAGCCACAGCGTCAAATTCTACAGTCACAACGGGTTTTCGGTGATTCAATCTCAAAAAGACCCTCACACCGGTCAGAGCGAGCTGATAATGCAATATTGCGGTGATCAGCGCAAATAGTCACCATCTTCACCAATTTTGCCCGGGCCATTGCGCACCCATATACCCGCTGAATTACCCTTGACCGAAAAGGTCAGCGAACGGGTTGAAGTTGCCACCGTCTGTTGCTGGCCTGTTATCGCGTCAATGTAATCACCGGGCAAAACCCTGTTCACCGTAATATCCTGGTCGATAAACGCGCTGAGACCAACAACAGCATAACTTTCGGCATTATTATGGTTTCTGATAAAGCTGATGCCTGAAACAAATTCAGAAACATTTTCGAGATTACCAGAACCCAGTGCCGGCACGGCCTCTCTCAGCTGATTAAGTCTTCTGATATGCAGAAAAAGAGGGTGTTGCATGGTCTGCTCAATACTGCCGGCCTCGAGAAAATCTCCAAAATAAGCTTTGCCGGTTGCGGATAGAAGATCGTCAGGCAAAACGAATTTCTGGGGCATTCCCTTCATAAACTCAACTTCTTCACCCATCAACAACATCGGAACACCACGCATGGTCCAGAGTAGATTATAGGCGCAGGCCGCTTTCCAGGTATCACCTGAAAACCTTGTCAAATTACCTGATTCAGGCCCAAGGTCATAATTATGAAAAAAGGTTATCAGACTGCGAGGGTCGAAATATGCCCCGTCATATTTAAGCAGATTACCCACGCCCATAAAATGCCCGTTGCTTAACGAGGTTGCAAAAACCTTGAAGAGCGGGTAGTCCATGACGGCCATGCCAGAACTCTGCATATCAGAGTCTTGAGGGTTATCGACATTGCGGGTATACCACCATGGACAAAGCTCTGAGGGCTCATTTCCACCGGTCAATTCTCCGAATCCGTCCCGGGCGGGTTCTACATCGGCAAAAATAAGCAAATCTGGCTTCAGATGCCGCCATTGCTCAACCATGTAAATAAGGTCACGACGATCAGTGTTGCGGGCGAATTGAATTCTTACCCCATCTACCCCCATGGCAATGTATTTTTTGACTGCGCTTACGAAAAAATTTCTGATTTTCCAATTATCGGTTGCAAGATCGATGCTGTTTTCATCTAGGTGCCCATGCTGTATCTGTTTAACAATCAGACTACCGGCGGCTGGAATCCAGCCTTGACGATGAAACCATTCAGACGGCAGCGAAGCCTCGTCTGTGCCAAAAAACCTTTCAGGATGCTGGTTTTCAGCTGGAAAAACCGCCCCGGTCACCGGGTCTTTAAGTGGCCCTGCACCCCATGGGTCGCGATAACGCCAGTCTTTAAACCATTCTGGCGCACATGGGTTGTCGTTATCCATTCTGAATGGGTGTTTATAATTGCCCGGATTAAAAATATACGGCCACTGTATCTTGACCGGGCCACGGTAGAACTTAAGCGGCAAACGTGAAATAAAAACATGATTACGAATGCCATAATTACTGCAATGGTTGACCACAAGAGTTTGAATAACCTTGATGCCATTTTTTCGGGCTTCGGTGATAAGGTTTTGCCATGAAAAATCGAATGAGCTCAGCCTTGGCTCAAACACTTCGTAGTCATAGGCATTGAAACCCATAAAATCAAGTCCACCGCGATTCTCAACTGGTGGGGTCACACAAATAGCCGTAAATCCCAATTCTTTAATGTATGCCAGCCTTGAGGCCAACCCCTTGAAGTCGCCGCGGTAGTGTGGGTCATCCTTTTCAA
>JAQUZA010000154.1 GCA_028691595.1 Candidatus Rifleibacteriota bacterium | reverse complement strand
ATTTGTCTGAAAACCGGTCTGTTTATCAATTTCAGGGTTAAACAGAGGGTTGGCATAGGCATTAGCGGAAATAATCGGTTCACCAGTTTCAAAAACGGCACCCGCAATGCCTCTATCAGCCGGAAATCTTATTTCTTCTATGCTTTCACCAACAAAAACTCGCGAAAACAACTCACCGGAATCTGAGTCGACAAGAAAAAGCGTACCCCGTTCAGCGGCTGCGATATCAGAGGTAACCTCAACAAGAAGCTGCAAAAGGTTGTCGAGCAGACGTTCACTTACATTAAGAAGATCGGCAACCTGCTCGAGAATCGTTGAGAGGACTTTTGCATAATCGCCCTCTGACGTTCTTTTTACGTTCGTGACAATCTGCTTGATCTGTTCATCGTCAAGCTTTTCCGTAAGAATACGGTGAATGATCCCTGTGATGCTTTCCATCTATGTAATCTCTATAGTATTGGCAAATTGTGAGTCATTCTAACCCTGACGTTTGATTTTCTACAAGCTCCGGGCAAAAAAAATATTACAATTTTTGCGGCACGCAGATGCTGGATTTTAGGAAAATATGCTGCTATCCTGTTTGGTAATTCAGAAGAACAGGAAAGGTAAAACAGGAAAAATGAAAAAGGTTGATAAACTTTTTAAAAACGCCACCGTTCTGACCGTTGACGCAAAATTCACCCAATACCCCGACGGTGCCGTGGCCATATCTGGCGATTCAATTGTCGCAGTTGGCCCCCAGAACGAAATCTGCAAAGAATACGAAGCTGCCGAAGTTCTTGATTGCCAGGGCAAAATTCTTATGCCGGGTCTCATCAACGGCCATACGCATGTGCCCATGACCCTTCTGCGTGGCCTCTCAGATGACCTTCGTCTCGATGTCTGGCTGATGGGCTACATCATGCCGGTTGAACGCGAATTTGTTTCGCCCGAAATGGTAACCCTCGGAACCAAAATCGCCTGCGCCGAAATGATCCGCTGCGGAACAACAACCTTCGCCGATATGTATTATTTTGAAGAAGAAATTGCCAAAGCCACAGCAGAAGCTGGCATGCGGGCAATATGCGCCGAAAGTGTTCTAAAATTTCCCTCACCTGATGCGCAATTTTATGAAGAATCTCTGACCCGCACGCGCACTTTTATCGAACAGTATCACAAACACCCGCTGATTGTTCCAGCAATTGCCCCACATGCTCCCTACACCTGCACCCCTGAAATCCTGCAGGCCTGCGCTTCAATCGCCAAAGAATTCGATGTACCCCTCATGATTCATCTAGCCGAAACAGCCTGGGAAGTCGACGCTCTGCGTTCCGAACACGGTGTGCCGGTAGTGCCATACATCAAGCGTCACCAGTTGCTCGACACCAAACTTATCGGTGCTCATCTGGTTCACATCGACGAGGGCGAAATTCGTGAACTGGCCAAACATAACTGTGGTGGGGTTCATAACCCATCTTCAAACATGAAGCTTGCTTCGGGCACCGCACCGGTAACCAAGATGGTCGAGCTCAACATGAACGTCGGCATTGGTACCGACGGCCCCGCCTCCAACAACGACCTCGATATGTTTGAAGAAATGCGCCTGACTTCGTTTCTGGGCAAACTTCAGACTGGCGACCCGACCTCGCTGCCAGCTAAAACAGTTGTTTATATGGCAACTCGTGGTGGTGCCAAAGCTCTGCATCTCGACAAGATCACCGGCTCGATCGAAGCCGGCAAACGCGCAGATATGATTCTCGTCGATATCGACCCGATTCATAACACGCCCCGCTTCAAACGTGATGCCGATGGCCTCTACGCTCAAATCGTTTACGCATCAAAATCTACTGACGTAACCCACGTAATGGTTAATGGCCAGTGGCTCATGAAGGAACACCAGCTTCTGACCGTCGATGAATCTTCGTTGCTTACCGAAGCCAAGGCTTTTGCCGCCAAGGTCGACAAATTCCTCATGGAAAGAGAACAGTCACTGCTCTCAAAACTCGTCACCATTGGTGGTGCCACCCAGGAAGAAAGCTTCGAGATTCAGACCAAGGTCAGAGTCGACGATATCGCCGCAGTCCTTGAAAAGATCAACATGCCCGAAATCGTTATCGAACAGAAGAAACACTACAAACAGTTCGATACTTATTTCCGCTTCAACAATACCGACCAGATGATCCGCTACCGCGAAGACGAACTCATCGATGAAAAAGGCGGAATTCAGAGTGTTCGCTCACGCCTGACTCTGATCGGCGACACCAAGCATGGCATAAATCCCGAAAGCAAGATTCTGCTATCACGCAGTCGTTATCTTGCCGCCGCCGGCAATTCTCTGCGCTTCTACCGCGAATATTTCCGCCCTGATTCAGTATTCGAAGTCCAGAAAGATCGCCAGAGATTCCATGTCTCATTCAAAGGTATCAAGTTCTTCATTAACGTCGATACCATGATTCAACCCGAAATCGGCAAGTTCGTCGAAATCAAGAGCAAGACCTGGAGCCGCATTGACGCAGAACAGAAAACGAAACTGGTTTCTTCACTTCTGAGCTTTCTCGGCCTCAAAGCTGATGCAGCCATTCACGAAGATTACCACGAACTCAAATAGTCGCTTTAAAACAAATGGCGCACTGCTGATGCAGTGCGCCTTTTGTTTTAAAGAGTGTCACTAAATAGTCACCAGGCAAAATCATGCCTTTCAGGGTAATCAAATCTGTGTTCGTAATGCCAGGGTGAGTTTTTCTTCGGGCAGAACAGTTTGTCAACGCTTGCCGTCACCCTTGTATCACGTGGCAAACCTTTCAGGGCAATAGCACTTGAACCACGCGGATAAAAAGTCCAGACGGCTGTACTGAATGGGCGCATGCCACCATTGATGATCTGGACAAAATTCTCTTTGAACAGTTTATGATTGCCATCGTCGGCGGTAAATTCAACATCGATAAATGCTCTGGTGATGACCTCAGGCGAGTTGTTAAAAACCCTCAGCTTGATGAAGGGGTCATAGTTTGCCCGCGAATAGGGATCAGCAGCAAATTCAACCGTGATTATCTCAAGCAGTGCCGGGTCAACAAAGCCATTTTTTGTAGTTTCCTCTGATTCTTCAGGGTCTTGAGCCTTTGCCCCGCTCAGCGAAGTCATAAAGACAGCAAGAACGCACAAAATCACGCAAAACATCATTATTCGCATAGTTTTTAACTTTTTCTGCCCGCCAGCGACATTTTTGATCATTACCGGTCAGTTTATCGGCTCACTTAAACAGATATTTAACCGATGATAGCTGAGCCGCCCTAAATGGTGTTTCGGGTTGTTAATTTTTAAGGTATAATGATCGGGTAGCGGAGAAAAAAATGTACACCAGAAGATTGCTGAGTCTGTCGGTTCTCGTTGGTCTTACCATTGCCGGGCTGGCTGTTAACAATACCGCCTGTGCCGATCTGTCGCAGCGTATCGATGCCACCCACATTCTGGCACGTGAATATGAATTGCCACAAAGAGCCCATGGGCCAGGTGGTATTTCTTTTGCCGACAGCGAACACGATATCAGGACTGTACGCCGGGCTTCTGCCCCTAAAAAACTTGGTCAGAAAGAGACCTTCTGGGCCAATAATGTTGCCACCGGCAAGTTTGAACAGATTACCGCCACTCTGCGAGCCATCGGCAAAAACTGCTACGTTTTTCTCGAAGACAGCCAGACTGTGACTCAGACTGCGATAACCAGGGTTCAGAAACAGTTTGACGAACAGATTTATCAGATTAATACCACCAATTTTGGTTCAGAGAACAAACCCGGCCTCGATGGCGACCCCAAAATCACACTGTTGATGCTCGACATCCAGGATGGCTATTCGAACCCCAACGATGGCTATGTTGCCGGCTATTTCTTCGCCGGCGACCAAATGTTTCAGTCTGAATTCGAGAGTCACAGCAAGGTAAAAAGCAACGAACGCGAGATTCTTTATCTCGACACCTACCCATGTGACCCTTCTGCCGAAGACTATCTCGAAATTGTGGCGCATGAGTTTCAGCACATGATTCACCACCACCAGGACCGCAACGAAGTAACCTGGGTGAACGAAGGCTGCTCACAGATAGCGCCGGTTTTTTGCGGTTTCAGACCGCCCGGGCATTACAAACTGCTCAAAGATGACCCTGATCGCAGCCTCAACAACTGGGCAAAATGGAACCCCATGCCTGACTACGGCCAAGTCTACCTCTGGAACCAGTTCATCGTTGACCACTGCCTCCCCGATGCCGCCAGCCGGGCCAGCTTTTTCAGAGCCCTGACTTCATCAAAAAAGAAAAGCATCGGTGGCTATATAGAGGCTTTAAAAGGCATTAACCACAGTTTTTCCGATATTTTTACCGCATTCACCGTTGCCAACCGTATCAACGACAAACGCCTCGCCAATGGCCGCTATTCTTATAAGCAGAGCGTTCTGCAAAAGTTTAAACTGCCGCCCACCAAGCATGTTAAAACTTTTCCTGCCAAAGTCAGCGATTCTGTGTATGTCTGGGGCTCAGATTCGATATTTGCTGATATTGCCAATGTGGCCAGCCGCATGAAGATATCTTTCTCCGGTTATCGCCGTTTTCTCGGGCCGACTCGCCCATACTTCAGACTTGCCGCAATCATGCAGGATTCCACCGGAATTCAGCCCGCGAAAATCACCTTCTTCAAACTCGATGTCAACCCTTCCGACAGCAACCGTCTCATTGGTTCAATTGAAGTTAACTGCGATGGCACCTACGATGGTCTGACCATTGTCATAATGGCTCTGGCCCCCGAAGAAGTTGACGACACCACCTATATGCCAGCTTCAGGCTTCATCTACGATCTCAACTTTGAAATCATTGAAGCCATAGCCGGGGCAGTGCGCAATACCCACAGCCTCGATATGAACGCCTTTATCGAAACAGTTAACAACTCTGCCGACGAATACACAATCGCCAATATCAGAATGCGCGAACATTACGCCAATCTGTTGATCAGAACCGTCAAACGCGACATCGAGAAGGGCTCGCTCTCTACCGTCGACAACTTCATCGAATCAGCAGGCAACAACAGCAAACTCGCCCCGTTCGCCCGCGACATTTCAGGGATGCTGCTGTTCTTTAAAAACCAGCAGAACAGTGTTTTTTCTGACGAAGATCTGCAGAACCGTATCGAAATGCTGAATACAGTTAAGTGAAACTTACTGACTCACTTCTACCCTGATTCGATAGACGTTTCCATCACTGCTCTCACTGACGTTGCTCACTGAACCGAGTTGGCCGGCCTTTTCTTTAATGGCTTCGCGATAAACGTCTTTCAAAGCAGCGTTAACATGAGCTCTTGCTTGCAATGCCAGATCGGTCATCTGGCGGGCCAACTGTTCGGCAAGAGTGGTGCCGGTTTCTGAAACAATTGTTGAACCAGATGCCAGGGCATCTTTTATCTGCTCTTTCATCCATCCCATTGACTCTTCATAAACCCTGACCTGCTGTGCACCGGGGATTGTGATCCCCAGAGTCATCTCCATGGTTGCCGGGTCAATTACGGCGGTCTCGCCCTTGCCAGCTGGCATCACCAATCCCTCAGCCGTTTCATGGAAACCGGCGGCCAGAAGTTTTGCCTTGATCAGGGCCTGCATACTCTCTGGTGGCAGAATGTCGAGCACCGGGAAATTGAGCTTGAAGCCTGCGAGCTTGTTGCGCATGGTTTCAGAGAGCAAAACCTCTATGGGAATTCTAATTGCGTATGAGCGACTCATATATCTGCTCCTCTGCAGTCATACTTTCTACGAGGCTGCCTGCGGCAGACTCGAAGGCGGCAAATTCATTGTCGAGACCATATGATCTGGCTGAGCCGGCGATAAAGCGTTCATCGTCAATACCGACACAGCCCTCCCCTGACCAGTAACCAACCGCCTTGCGCACTTCTGCCACAAAGCTGTTCACATGATTATATAGCCCGGGCAGGCTGACCTGTTGCGGCACCAGTGTGATATCGATGCCACGGGCCGGGCGCGGTGAATGCCCGGAACTGGCTGCCGGAAACTGCTTCTGCAGTCGGCTGTTGCAGGCGGCTACGTAATCAGCCGCCCGTTCGATAAGATATTCACGCAGGGGCAACTCGACCCGGGTCGGGTTTGCAAAAAAATACTGCCAGCGGACATCGAGGGGAGCGATTGATTGCCAGGCAACAAAACAAGCCTTGATGAGCCAGTTTGCCTTGTTTTTTTCGAGCCAGGGGAACGAGTATAATGAAAAATCATTATGACAGATGCTGATCAGCAAAGCATCAGCTGGCAGAGCAACCGGATAAAGAGGCTCTTCGGAGGTTTCTCGTCTGAGCATTTGTTCGTAGAGTCGTTCAGCACCTCGATGCGAGAAGGTAAAATCGAGATCCTTCCAGAATTCTGTATCTGCAGGCGAAAATCGTCGGCTGTAGCCATCTACTTCGAAGAGGAAACCGCGCAAAGCAAAGGTTGAGGCAATAAAACGCTTTAATGCCGGCCCTACCATGGCCTGCCATTTCGCTGCGAACTCTTCTGAAAGTTCAATGGAGCCGGGCAGCAGCTTGAGATGCTTTTCATGCTTGATTATCGCATCGAATCGACCGTTAAGGCGGTTTTCGACGTATTCAAGCAGCATATCTTCAGGGTAGAGTTCAAGTTTCACTGCTTGACTTCCCGCTTTGTCGTAATTTCCTGGTTTATCTGAATACCACCGTCATCCTTGCGCAATTCAGGGTGATGATCGAGGCAAACAGCAGCTATTTCGCCGTTGCGAACCCGGCTGGCCACATTGTCGCCAAACAGGCGCCCCGTTTCTTTGAGCACTTCTTCAAGAATTTCACCATTGCGAATAGCCTCATTGATCTCAATAGTCGACATTGAGGGATCATTAAAATCGACAACAATCCGGGTGGCGCCGGTCTTTTCGTTAAACTCGAAGTCGAGAATGAATTTTCGCATTTCATGTTCCTCCGCTCATATACCCAGCATTCGCCTGAGCTCGTGCTCAGGCTCGAGGGGGGTGCCATTGACCATTATGACACCATCTCTGATAAAAATCTCAATTTCGCGCACATTTTTCGGCCAGGATTGCTTCAAGTCGTCATAAAAAGAGGTGATAAAATGCAGCGTCTGATTATCTGAGCCAATCCAGCGGCGATTACCCGGTGAAAACTTCTTATCAAACCTGCCGGCAATTACCAGGTCGCAGAGAGATGCAACTCTCATTCTGTCCGGACAGGCAGCTATTTCGCCCCA
>JAQUZA010000153.1 GCA_028691595.1 Candidatus Rifleibacteriota bacterium | reverse complement strand
CGACAATAACATGGTCTTCGATGCCCACCGCTGCAACCAGGCGGGTTGAAGCAAGAATGCACGAATTTTTGACCTTCTGGGTGAGAACGTCACCGTTAACGACGTTACCGTCGGCATCGGCCGGGTTGACATCGGCGAGAGCCGCCCACGAACCAACGTCGTTCCAGCCGGCATCGAGCGGAATCATGGCCCCGAGGGCGGTTTTATCCATGACCGCGTAATCGAGCGAAATTGACGGGCTGGTGCTGAAAGCATCTTTTTCGAGTCTGAGAAAGTCAGCGTCACTGTTGCCGTTTTTAAGGGCTTTGCTGCAGGCCGGGCCAACTTTAGGGCTGTGTTTTTTTATTTCGGCCAGCAGCACCGAAGGCTTGAACATGAACATGCCGCTGTTCCAGAAATAATTACCGGCCTTGAGATACTTCTGCGCTGTCGCCAGGTCCGGTTTTTCGACGAATGCATCGATGGGCAGAGCGTCACTGCCTTTTTTGGCCTTGCCGGCCCTGATATAACCATAACCGGTTTCAGGAGCAGTGGGCACGATGCCGAAAGTCACCAGGCGACCGGCCTGAGCTTCTTTGAGACCTTTTCTGATTGCGGCATGAAAAGCAACCTGGTTTTTGATAACGTGGTCAGCGGGCAGAACCAGCAGAACCTCGTCTTTCTTTTCAAGGTGCAGGGCAGCTACGGCAACGGCAGGGGCGGTGTTGCGCCCAACCGGTTCAAGCACAATGGCTTCGGGCCGGCAGCCGATCTGGCGCATCTGCTCGGCAACAAGAAAGCGATGATCTTCGTTGCAGATAATTATCGGGGCGTTAACATCGGCCAGGCCGGTAAGGCGCAGCAATGTGTCCTGAATCATGGTATGCGAACCTGCCAGTGGCAGAAACTGTTTGGGGTAAAGTTCACGTGAAAGCGGCCAGAGCCTTGTTCCAGCCCCACCAGAAAGAATAACCGGGGTAAACTTACTCATACATAATTCTCACTTTATCTAAAAAATTTAAGAGCCGCCGATGAGGGTCAGGAGTTCTTCGGTTTTTGCCTGCATCAGGGCTTCGTTGGCACGGGATTCGACATTGAGCCTGACGACCGGCTCGGTATTTGAAGACCGCAGATTGAAGCGCCAGTCGCGGTGCTCGATACTGATGCCGTCGGTTTCGTCGCAGGCAACAGCGCCTTCGCTGTAGCGTCGGCGAATCAGGTCAAAAAGCAGTTGCGGGTTTTCGACCCGGCGGTTGATTTCGCCACTCGCCGGAAACTTCGCCTGACGCTCGGCGACAAGTTGGCCGGGAGTTTTGCCGCTGGCGCTGATCAGCCCATAAACCAGCAGCCAGGGAATCATGCCGCTGTCGCAGTAGGCAAAATCTTTAAAATAGTGATGCGCACTCATTTCGCCACCATAAACGGCATCTTCTTCGCGCATTCTGGCTTTGATAAAGGCATGGCCGGTCTTGCTCATCACCGGCACTCCCCCACCCTGCTGCACAATGTCGATGGTGTTCCAGGTCAGGCGCGGGTCATGAATGATGCGCGACCCGGGTTTGCTTTGCAAAAAGCTCTCTGCGAGCAGTCCGACAATATAGTAGCCCTCGATGAAGCCACCTTTCTCGTCAAAAAGAAAACAGCGGTCGAAGTCGCCATCCCAGGCGATGCCAAAGTCGGCACCGTGCTTGATCACAGCCTCAGCTGTGGCAGCGCGGTTTTCGGGCAACAGCGGGTTCGGAATGCCGTTCGGAAAGCTGCCATCGGGCTGGTGATGCACTTTGATGAACTGACAGGGCAGATGTTTTTCGAGAAGATCGATAATGGGGCCGGCGCAGCCATTGCCGGGGTTAGCGACAATCTTCAGGGGTTTGAGGGCTGCCCGGTCGACGTAACCAAGCAGATGCTCGAGGTATTTTGCTTTCAGATCGATTTTGCTGGTGGTGCCGCTGTGCAGAACCTCCTGGAAGGTCCCGGCAGCCGCCAGATCGCGAATGACGTTAAGGCCATCATCACCGCTTATCGGCCTTGAACCCTGGCGCACGAATTTCATGCCGTTGTAATCGATGGGGTTATGGCTGGCAGTAACCATGATGCCGCCGTCAAAACCCTCACTGAAAGTGGCGAAATAGATTTCTTCGGTGCCGCACAGCCCGAGATCGAAAACGTCGACCCCCCCGGCCATCAGGCCATCGCTGAGGGCGTGACACAACTGCTGGCTGCTGTGGCGAATATCGCGCCCGACCACCACCCGCTCAGGTTTGAGAAAAGTGGCGTATGCCCTGCCGATACGGTAGGCTAAATCTTCGTTAAGCTCGTCAGGCAGACGACCACGCACATCATAGGCTTTAAAACATTTTAATTCTGCGGTCATTAAGTTTCCCCCGGCGTAATTTCAGTTAACTTAGCCAATAAATCATCTCTGTGCAATTTTTTTGTTATCACTGCAGGGCAACGGCGGTCAGCAAAACAGCCGTCTCATTTGAGACGGCTGTTTCGGTCGGGGCGACTGGACTCGAACCAGCGACTTCATGGTCCCGAACCATGCGCGCTACCAACTGCGCTACGCCCCGTTGCGTGAGATGATACTAGCAGATCGACCGCCAAAATGCAACAACTTATTTTAAGGGGTGCATTTCCATAGACGGGGTGTTATCATAATGTTAATGAATCCCGTCACTTCCAGTTCCACGAGTTTTGACAAACTCAAATCGGTCTTCTTACTAGGCCTGACCTGTAACTTAACAACCTTCGTCGGCTGCACCGCAGTCTGGATAACACTGGCCCGCAATGAGTGGGCAGAAGGTTTCATAGATACGGTTCTGGCAGTGCTGGCGTTTGCGCCGATTTTCATGGGCGATGCCATCAACAACTACACCCTTGGCCGCATACGCCTCGAACACTTCAAAGGCTGGGACGACGTGCAGATCTCGGTTTGGGGCCGCGAAAAAGTTGCGCGCCTTTACCCGCTCTACCGCCTGATCTCGATTCTGCCAGCCTACATTCTGGCCGCGGTTTTCGTCTATTCGCACGGTGCCGAAGCCGGTCTGCTGCATCAGCTCAAAATCGCCTTCCTCATGGCTTATGCCCTTAACTTTGCCCGGGCTTCCTACCTGCTGCAAAAGTTCATCGCCCCGCGCCGACCGGCTTACGGCGGCCAGGCGCTGCTGAAACGCGCCATTTTTACCGGTTCCATTTTTGCTGTCTGGTTCTACTGGCTGCTGAATCTTCCTGCCGGGCCGGTCACCAGTCTTAAAATCTTTGGAAGCGGGCTGCTTTACCTGCTGCTGGCTGCGATCATGCAGCCCCTGCCCACAAAGTTTTCGCTGATCAGACGTGGGCTGCCGGCTTCAAAACAGCCGTTTTTCAAGGTCGAGCTGCTTTCTGACGAACAGCTGCAGGCAATTCCGGGTGGCGAAATTTTTAATGATTCTATCAAAAAGCCACTCATTGATACAGGCTTCAACTTTCACGGCAATATTCGCATGCCGTTGATCGAGCTGCCGCTGTTTCAGGCCTGGGGCGTGGCCATGCTCAGCAGTGACGGGCGAACCCTCGGCCTGTTGCTCGACACAGAAGTTAAAAAGGGCCCCTACCGTTCTTTAATTTCTGTCTGCAGAGATAAATTTGTCGTAACCACCGATTTTGGCTCAGGTCAGGCCAGGTTTCCGGCGCAGATTCACTATCGCCTTGTTGAGCGCAACCTGCAAAAGACCGAAATGCTAAAACTCCATCAAAGCCACATCAACAAAGACTTCGAACCGCTCAACAACTGTGCCTGGCAAAAACTCGAAGAGCTTGTTAAAACCATTCTGAGTTTCCTCGAAAGCGAAACGGCCGAGCGCCGCCGGGCAGCGCAGACTGCCAACGCCATCGATTCCACCGCCACCGCCAACCCGACGGTTGCCGAAATTACCCCCAGCGAAAAGTCTGACGGAGCAAAATCATGACTCAAACAGAAATTGCCGAAACCATCGCTCCTCTCATCAGCCGTCGACCTGCTCTGAAACTGCGCCTGTTTGCCATGCAGGCCCTGGTATTGAGCATCGTCATCTTTTTCATGGCCGGCAGCGAACTGGCCCGCTGGCGTGAACTCAGTGAAACTCACGTCAGTACCCGCGGCATGACCCTGGTTCATGCCGTAGAACCCCATGTTCTCAAGTATATCCACGAAAAAGATCTGGCCGGGCTCGAGAGCATGGTTAAATCACTGACCTCACCAGAAATACCCAACAACGACCTGGTAACCGTGCAGGTGCTCGATACCGAAATGCACAAACTGGCCGAATCTTCGCCCTATCTCGGCGAACATCTGAAGGGTTTTTTATACCTTCCGGCAACCGTGGTGGTGGCAAACCCGGTAACTGACCCCCAAACCGGCCATCATACCGGCATTTTACGCATGGTTTTTTCGAACCGCTACTTCGAAGAACGTAGTCAGGAAGTGGTTTCTACTACGATCCTGGCCCTGATCGCCGGCATTTTTCTGGCCCTGATGATTACCTGGCTGCTGGGGCGGATGATTCAGACCCCGGTCAGAATTCTTGCCGATGCCGCGACAAAAATGGCCGGCGGCAACGCCGACATTCAGCTCGAACTCGATGCCAACAATGAAATCGGGGTGCTCATCGAAGCCTTCAACCAGATGAGTCAGCGCATCAACGTGCATCTGACCGAACTGCGGCAGAAGAATACCATCCTCGAAACGCGCAACTTCGAGCTTTCGACTCTGCAACAGATTGGCCGGTCACTCAGCAGCATTCTCGACCAGGAAATGGTTTATGAAACCATAGTCGACAACGTAATCAACGTGCTCAGCGGCGTAAAACGCTGTTCACTGCTGCTCGTCGACGAAAAACGTAACGAGTTTATCTTCAGGGTGGTCAAGGGTCTCGACCCCGAAGTCATTCCCGAAGGCGGCCGCATGCCCATCGATACCGGCATTGCCGCCAAGGTATTTCATACCGGTGAAGCGGTGCTGCTCAACGATATCGAAGACAATGAAGACACACGTCTGCTTGAAGCCAGCAAAGTGGTGCGCAGTTCAATCTGTGCACCAATTCTGGTTGCCAACCGGGTGGTCGGGGTTCTGTCGCTGAGCAACAAGATATCGGGGGTTGCCTTCACCGAAACCGACCTGCGCCTTGTAGAAGGCGTAGCAGTCGAAGCCTCGATCGCCATCAAGAACGCCCGCATGTGGCAGGATCTCAAGCGCAAAGTGCTTGAACTGAACACCCTGCACGAAGTTGGCAAAAATCTGAGCCTGGTGCTCGATATCAACAAACTGCTCGAACTGGTTCTCGATCTTACTGCCAGAGTGCTCGGCGGGGTCAAAACCAGTTCGGTCATTCTTTACGATGCCGAAACCGAAAGTCTGGCGGTCATGCTCTACAAGGGAAACCGCAGCGTTGGCTCACTGCAACCGATCAAATCAGGTGAAGGCATTGCCGGCAAAGTATTCGAACGCGGCGAACCAATTATCATCAACGATTTCAGCTCGACTGATCAGGGCAGCGGCGTTACCGGCCGCAGCTCAATCTGCGTACCCCTCAAAGTCAAAGAAAAGACCATCGGGGTGCTCTCGGTCTCTGACAAGATTTCGGGTGACCCCTTCGATAACAGCGATCTCGACATGCTTGTCACCCTCGCTTCGCAGATTTCAGTTTCACTTTATAACGCCCAGCTCTATGAAGACCTTGAAGCCAGCTATCTGTCGGCAGTTCGCGCCCTTGCCAACTCGATAGATGCAAAGGATGCCTACACCCGTGGGCACAGCGAGCGGGTAGCCCGCTATTCCATGGAAATCGGCCGGGCAATGGGCCTGACGACCGATGAAATCAAGAACCTGCATATAGGTGCTCTGCTGTACGATATTGGCAAGATCGGCATCGCCGAGGCCATCATCAACAAGAATTCGAAGCTTACCGATGAAGAATACCAGGAAATCAAAACCCACCCGTCGCGCGGGGCCGCAATTATCGAACCGGCCAAGTTTCTCAAAGAAAAGGTGCCGCTCATCAGGTTTCATCACGAGCGCTACGATGGCCGGGGTTACCCCGACGGGCTGAAAGGCGAAGAAATACCGCTGATGGCGAGAATTGTCTGCTGCGCCGACTCTTTCGATGCAATGACGAGCAAACGCGCCTACCGCGATACCATGCCGCTTGAAGAAGCGCGCAAAGAGCTTATCAAGTGCTCAGGAACGCAGTTCGACCCCAGAGTGGTCAACGCCTTTCTCGAAGTGCTCAGCGATGAAAAGAAATTTATCACCATAGAAAACCTGGGAAAATAATGGAAAAAGTCTGGAAACTTCGTGATGTGTCTGAAGCTGCGCTCGGCAGACTGAGGTCTACCGGGTTTCCGGATATTCTGCTGAAAATTCTCGTCAACCGCGGCATTACCGACCCGGTCAGCATCGAGAAATATTTTTCGCCACGCAGTCGCTACCTCTTTTCGCCCTTTGTCATCGATGGTCTCTGCCCGGCGGTCGACCGCATCTTCAAAGCGATTGAACGTGATGAGAGCATCAGGGTCTACGGCGACCGCGACGTTGACGGCATTACCTCGACGGTATTGCTGACCGAGACGCTGCGCAGCTTTCATAAGCTCGTCGATTATACGGTGCCGGTCATCGAAGATGGTTACGGGCTGAACCCCGATTACATCGACGTGGCGGTGCGCGACGGTATCAAACTGATAATCACCGTAGACTGCGGCATCAGCAACATTGCTGAGGTTGGATACGCCCGCAGCAAAGGTATCGAAGTGATTATCACCGACCACCACGAGCCGCCAAGCCAGCTGCCTGACGCGGTGGCAATCGTCGATCCCAAACTTCACGATTCGTGTTGCCCGCAAAAGAACATCGCCGGGGTCGGGGTCGCTTTTAAAATGGCGATGGCCCTCGAAATGGCCCGCTGCAACCGGCTTTCACGCCCGCTGCTGGTTTTTGATTACAGTGACCATAATATTTCGGCCGTAAGATTTTCGGTCAGAGAAGGTTTCAATTACGTAAAAAACATTGACCGCACGGCTCTTACCGGTTGTGTCCCGGTTTTTTACAGTCTTGAAGAACGCAAGGCCATTGGCGAAGTGCTGCCGGTGGTGCTGACACCCGTCAGCAATGACCCGGCCTTCAAACCGGTCTACGTCGACAAGGTCATTGCCGAATGCCTGCCAGATGCGGCAGAACAGACCAAAGAAACCTTCCGCAAGTCGCTCAATCTTGACGAAATGGAATGCGGGCGAGCCCTGACCCTGATTTATCTCAAATGCATCG
>JAQUZA010000152.1 GCA_028691595.1 Candidatus Rifleibacteriota bacterium | reverse complement strand
TGCGCTTTTTTCGGCCATGGCGGAGCCAGGCGATTGGCGCGCTTATAATAGCGAACCGCCTTTTCAGGGCTGAAGAGAGCCACACAGGCATCACCCATGGTCGTGTATGCCCTGGCAAGATATCGGCTGCGGGGAAAGCGGACTGTGAAAAGGCGCAGTTTTTCAAGACCTTTTAGACCGTGGCCCTGAACGAGGTAGAGTCTGCCAAGCCTGTAGGCAGGAATCTCGGCACGTTCGTCGGTGGCGGGCAGTAATTTTTCAGCGCGCTCATACCACTTAACGGCTGCCTCAACATCTTTATCAACGCGCCAGGCAATGTTGCCTAAAGTCATCAAACAGGCAAGCTGCGGAGTTCCGCTGGCATTTTCGGCCAGATCGGCAAACAGTGCCTGAGCCTGGCCCGGGTAGGTCTGATACATGCGCGAACCCGCCTCATAAACAAGTGACCACCTGGTCTGGTCGTCGAGTTCGAGAGATTTGATTTCTTCTACCAGGCTCTCTATTGGAGCCGATGAAGATGCGAGGCAAACCACGTCAATCAGGTTCTGATAAATCATCAGTCTGTCGCGGGGCCCGGTTGATTTGAGAACTTTTCGCAGACTTTCTTCGCGGATTTTATAGGCCAGATCACGCCACTGCTGCTTCAGCGAGAAGTAGTCTTTTTCTGAGGGCATTGCATGGTCGAGGTACTCGCGCAGAATCTTTAGGGCCTGTATCTGTTCACCTTTGGCAAGAAGAATCTTAAAAAGCACAAGCCGGTATTCGGCGGCTTCTTTGCCGTCAGGGTAACGTCTGATAAATTCAAGCATCAGCTCATTGGCTTTTTCGGGGTCTGACAGGTCTTCCTGGTAAATGCGGATGCTGTCTTTAAGACCTTGCATGGCCCAGTAACTGTCGGGGTAAATAGTTCCGAGCTGTTCAAATATGCTCAGAGCCTCGACCGGATTTTTTAAATGCAGAGCCTGAAGGTTGCCGACCCGGTAGCGGACTTCATCGATTCGGCCCCAGTCGTAGAGCACATCGAGGTTCCAGGTTGATTTAACCGGTGCGAATCTGATGAGATAGCGTTGATAGAGCTTCAGGGCCTCATCATACTGCCTGAGATCATCATCGGTAATTACCGCCACCCTGAAAAGCGCCTCTCTGAAAAGGTTACTATCAGGATAACTGGCGATGAACTGTTCATAATACTGCAAAGCCTCTGTCATTTTATGGCTGCGGTATTTTTCGAAGGCCATATCGAAGAGAAGGTCACCCGGGCTGCTGCCCGGGGCAGTTCGGGCCAGAGCCGCAACATTAACCGGGTCTTCGATCGGGATACTACGCTCTTTGTTCAAGTCTTCGATCTTTTTGTAAAAATAACGGGCGCGCTCGAGATTCTGCATACGAAATTCGCAAATGTAGCCAGCCATGCGACAGGCAAGCATGCTCCAGTCAATCTCTTCATCACGTGCTTCCTGGCGGCGCAGCAGCGAAACAGATTCGGAGGCAACGAGATGCGGTGGCGTTTCCAGAACCGTCTGTAACGAACTTACCGCCGATGCAAAATCTTTGAGGTTCTCGCTCAATAACTGCCCCTGCAATATGCCGGCAACCCGGTAGCCATCGAGACTGTCAGTCTTGCGGCGAAACAGAGAATAGTTCTCGAGGGCAGATTTATAGTCACCATCCTTGAGATAGAAATGCTTCATAACCGCCTTTAAGAAGGCAGCTTCAGCAACGACCCCCTCGCCATCAGTGATTCTATCAAAATACGGCAGGGCCCGGCCGGGGTTGTTGAGGTCAAAACAATGCAGCATACCAATGTGCAGACTGGCAAGGTTACTGGCTTCGACTTCCGGGTATCGGGAAATTTCTTCCCAGGCTTCGAGAGCTTTCATGGCAATTTCAAGATCATAGCCACGTTCAAAACCCATCAGATACTCGATTGCCTCGGCATCAGGCTTTTCAGGAAAACCTTGATAGTAGCGTTTAAATGCAGCCCAGACATCTTTTACGGCAGTCAAATTTCTGCCAAGCAGTTCGGCCCGGGCAATTTTTGCCCTGACAAGGTAGCTCCTGGCTGGAGCAGCAGCGATAAGTGCATCGATATCTTTTATGGCTGCAGCATAATCTTTGCGCTCTTTAAGGATATCGGCATTTAATAGCAGGGCTTCCCAGAGCAGGCGGGGGTTAATATGTTCTGAACGTCTGAGAGTTCGCAAATACATGAGAGAGCGGTCAGGCTCTTTCAGTTCACGGTAGTGATGAGCTAAATACAGCCAGCCTTCTCCGGCCTGGCGGTCGCTGTTGCCTTTGACAAAGCCCATAACTTCGCGCCGCAAAAGTCTATCCTGTTCAAGAAGTTCTTCTGATGTGAGTTCTCTAACCTTTTCATTTTTTTTGCCAGAACCCTTTTCATCCGAAGGTTTCTGTTCAGAATCTGCGTCTTCGAGTTCTGAGCCTGCCGCATCTGACTCTTCGGTTGCTGAAGCTTCAAGATCTGAAGTGACCCTGGCGCTTTTTAACGCAGGTTCAGAATCTGATGCAGCCGGCAACTGGTTGTCGGTGGCGCAAAACGCGGCACTGGCAAATATAACCAGCATCAAAGCTGATAAAATTTTGATTCGTAAAAATTTTTCCATAAAATACATCTCTTGTTTGCTGGGCTTTTGCGCATAACTATATCAGAACAGCAGCACAGCGGACAATAAAAAGGCAAAATTAACAACTAAAACAAAAGAACTGCACAGAACACAGTAAAGGTTCAGGTGCAGTTCTTTGAATTTTCAGAGGGACATCATTCTTTCCAGCCGAGCAGGAAAAATGCTTCATCGAGTTTATCGACTGTGGTGCCGACCATCATCGAATCGAGAGCGGCAGCTTTGTTCATATAGATGCGTGCCTGTTCCATATCGCCGGCCAGAGCGTATGACAATGCGGCCAGGCCATGAACCTTGGCAGCGCTCAATGCCAAACCGGAATGCTGGGCGGCAAATTTTTCGGGGGGCATATTGCCAAGCAGTTCAGCGGCCCTGACATAATCAACACCTGTCTGATGGCGATAAATCAAGGCACCGGCCAGACCGACTTTGGCTTCGTTATCCCTTTCGGCGGCGATTTCGAAATAGGGTATCGATTCGAGAATCTTGCCATTTTTTGAAAGAGCCCAGCCCATGCCACTATGAGCAGAAACTCGCTGCCCCTCGGTAAGATTTTCGCCCATGGCCTGCTCAAAGTTAGTTTTTGCTGAGGCGTAATTTCCGAGTTTGATGGCATCCCAGCCTTCATTGATGAGTTTATCAGCGACGAGCAAACTGCTGGTGCCGCCACCATTGCTGCTGCCACCACAGTTCTGAATCATCGGGAAAGTCATGAGAACTACAAACAGAAGGAAAAACTTGGCTCTTTTCATGTTAAGCTCCGTTTTCAGCGCAACACCGCAATTTTGCGGCGGTCTTTAGCTGTCTGACCGGCGAGACCGGCCTTGAATTCTGCGAAATATACCCCGTTAGCCACCTGTTTGCCACTGTTGCTGGCGAGATCCCAGCGTGCCTCATAAACACCGCTGCCGCGATGCTGCAACTGCAGATCTGCAACCTTATGACCGCTGACATCGACAATTTTAACCGAAACCTGCGCATTGGCACTTGATGGGCCTGCGAATGAAGCTCGCAGATTAACGAATCTGCTGGCGGGGTTCGGGTAAGTGACGATTTGGGTCAGGCTATCGGGAGCAACTATAGCTGCTCTGACATTTGTCGAGACGCTGTTGCCTGCCCGGTCGGCAATTTCAACGCTGAGGTCACACTGGCCTTCACGCAGCGAAGAGGCATCGACAAGAATTCTGCCAGCTTCGGAGAACTTGACCGGCAGGCTTCGGCCCGCGAATACAGCTTTAATCGAAGAGGCATCGATGCCGCTTCCAAGATCGTCGGCAGCAATTGAAACCCAGCCATTGGCAAGGCTTTCGGCTTCTGTCACCACAACCGGGGCGATCTCGTCAACTGCAACGAACACGGTGCCCGAGAAATCGAACTCACCGCGGGCCTTGTTACTGGTTACCGTGACCGGGCCAACCCATTTATGCCCTGCGGTTGTGGCGCGATATAGACCGGCCCGGGCAATTGCTGCTTCTGAGGTCAGACTGACCGGAATATCTATTTCAATGGCCTTTTCGGCTTTTTCTACGGGAAGGGCAACATCGACATTCTGGCTGACGCGATTGATGCCAACATAGGTCACCGGGTTTTCGGGTGAGGCAACGACCACTGTGCCGCCTGTGCGCAGCGAACCGGCCGGCACGTTGAGAGTGGCGAAGGAAGCTGAGAGCAGGCCCTGGCTGTTTGGCGGGTAATAGACCGCAGAAAACTGCAGCTGATTCGAAAGGATTACCCCGTCGGCATTTGTGCCATTGGCGATGATAACGCCCTCGCCAGAAATTTTAAGGGTGTAATTGGCCATATAGGTTGAGTCATTGATCGGGGTCATGACCAGATACCCCTGCTCGCCTTCAAAAGTCATCTGCAGTCTGGGTTCTGCCGAGAATTTCTTTTCGGTTTTAACAAGTATGTGCAGCTGGTTCTCAAACATCGGATTCGGGAAAATGGCCACTTTGAGATCATCGAAGCTGGCCGAATATACATAGCTCAATCTCTGATAATTGTTATTCTGCACGACCATTGGTATCAGAACGAGGTTTTCATAGGCATTGTTGTAGCCATAGTTCTGAATAATGGTGTTACCGGCCTGACGGTCATTGAGATAGATATAATCAACAGCCGGGTCAATCTGGCTGCCGCGTTTAATGACCGCAGCCTTGAACTGCCCGGCATTGTCACCGTCAAAAGCCAGGTTAAGATTGCCGGTGTTGCCGGAAATCTCGATATAATCAGCAGCCCAGGGGTGAACATTTGATGAACGGGCAGTAACCTGCTCAGTCAAAATCACACGTTCAGAAAATTTGACAGGCAGTCTTTCGTATTTGCCGAGATTGTTGGCTTCGTTAAAGTCATTATCGACATTGTAACCCCATTTGCCGTCATTCAGCAGCGAACCATCGCGCTTTCTTGTTTTATCAAGGTAGTTGGCGACGACCCAGTCAGCAAAAACCTTTTTAGAATCGACATTATAGGTGGTCAGTACTGCATCGACGCTGCCCATGCCGCCATCCTGGTGTCGAACAATTGTTTTCAGGAAACCGGGCAGGTTCGAACCACCATACTTTTCTGCCAGATAAAACATCCAGAGAAATGAGGCTCCATAATTTGCATAGGGGCTTGACCCGAGCCAGACTTCGCTGATTCTGTCTTCTGCCAGAATTGTATCAGGGCTTTTAATGAACTCATCAAGATTTGAAGTATATTTGCCGTCGTAAATATATTGGGCATATTGAGTCAGGGCTTCTTCAAGCCAGCGCTGCATACCAATCAACTGACCATTTTCGATGCGATAGTTCTCATTAAAAATGACCATGTGAGTGAACTCGTGGGCGAGTGTTCCATAGGTGTCGGTCTGGGCAAGAACAAAGCTTGGAAACAGATCGATATTAACCATTTCCTTTTCATTACTCAGAGCCTGTGAGGTTCTTGGAAACTGGTTACCAGCCCAGAAATAGCCCCTGAAACTACCGCTGCCGTCGCGAATATCATCAAGCATGATATAAATTTTCGGGTCTCCATCAATATCTGCTTCAGAACCAAAATGCTCGCGAATCTTTGGGTAAATAACGGCATCAAACTGATCAGCCATTTCTTTAAGTTTCAGACGTGCGTAATTTTTGTCAGCACCAAGCACATATCGTGGTTCCAGAACTGTCCCATTGGTGGAATCGGGTGCGAAATAGTAAGGCCCGTTCTGCATACGAATACTGTCTGGCCAGTACATGCCCCATGAAGCCTGAGCGGGGGGGGTGGCATCTTCTGATGAAGAAAGAGAACGAGGCAGTGTTGGGAAAAACATAACCGGGACAAAAACATAGCAGTGGGTACCGATATAGCGAAGAACTGCCTTGGGGTAGTGCCCATTTCCGTCAAGATCATAAATTTCGGCAGCCTGGTCAGATCCAAAGCTCGAAGCACCGTCATCGACGGAAGGATTTCCGTTAGTGCCCGGCCATTCTCCACCGTCATGAAAAAGATTGCTGAGGCCATAACCGTTTGAAGTAGAAAAGGGAACCATGGCATTATCAACATCAGCGGCCGAAAAGTTGCGACCACCGACAACGGCTCTGATCGAGCCCTTCATGCCGAACTGACTGGCATTTATTTCAATTGCTCTCGACATGAGCGGGGCATTGACAAAGGGGCCAAGGTCGGCATCAAGCCCTGCCTTTCTTGCAGTCTCACCCTGCTGAACGGCTATTTCGCGCATTTCAGCCGGAATAATGCTGTCAGAAGCAATTGATGCCTGCGCCACGAGAACCAGCCCCAGCATCAGTACCGGAAAAATTTTCTTTAAAAGTCTGTTCGCCTTTTTCATAGCAGCCCCTGCTTCAATCGTGTTGAGAGAATATTATTCATCAATCTCATCGACAACATTCGTAACTGAGTTGAGCAATTTTTCGTACCTTGTGGGAGGTTTCTTTTGTCGTTATAATTGAGACAATATCCCCTGCTCTACCGGAGGTCGAAAATGAAAAGATTCAGGTCGGTGAAGTTAACTGTTCTACTTATACTTGCTGTTTTCTGCAGCAGCATTGTCACCGCCACCGGATCATTCATAGCGACAAAAGAGGGGATTCGCTATGTGGTCAAAGACTCTACCGGCCAGGTCCAGGAAGTCTACAACCCTGACTATGACCCTGCCACAGGCAAATACTATGTTAAAGACGGCCAGAACAGGGTCATTGCAACCCAGATTCTTCCAGCAGAAGCCGCCATGGAGCAGTTCAAACTCGTAACTCCAGTAAAAGACGGCACAACCTCCGCCGTTTCCACCAAAGATTTCATGGGGAACACCTCCCGGGTTCTCAAAGCGCTACCACCCAGCGACCCGAGATATCAGCAGCTCAAGACTTATATTGAGAGCAACCCCGGGCTCAGGCAGACAGTTTCAATGCAGGTCGAAGCCAGAAATTACAAGATTGCCCAGATTCAAAATGACCTGAGCGCCGGCACCAAAGACCCGGCCCTTGCTCAGTGGCTGGTAAACGATCTTAAAAAACCCGTTTATCTTGAAGTTGGTGATTCTGGCAGCATTCATCACGATGCCGGTGGCTTCACCCTGGCTGAAGCAGGCAAAAACGGTCAGATAACTTATCGTGACAATGCCTATGCCAACCGGATCGTTGTGTCTTCGAACAGCGAAGTGTTCAGCGGTGGCATGCAGGATCCTTCAGCAGCCTC
>JAQUZA010000151.1 GCA_028691595.1 Candidatus Rifleibacteriota bacterium | reverse complement strand
TGCCATGTCGAGAAGCGGGTCAACCGAATCGGTAAGCTTTGAACCAAAGGTATTGTCGAGGCAGAAACGCGAAAAGGCATCAGAAACTTCACGCATACCCTCGAAGACGAGTTCATTCTGCAGTGCGAAGATTACTTCAGCATTGCTGGCATTGCGAAGTTCATAAGTAATCAGATTATTTGATTCGAGCCTGTTTTCAAGATCACGCCTGACCTTGGGGTCATTAACCGAAGTTGCTGCACGGCTGAGTTCTCTGAATTCCTCGATAAAACTTGCCCCGGCGCTGCGAAACGATTCATCGAAGTTGACAAGCTGGTGTCGAGCACGATTGATTACCGTGGCAACCAGGGTGGCTTCACGGTCGCTGAGATAACGATGCCCAAGATAGGCAAACCCCATTACCGGGCTTATAACCGCCACCAGAAACAGCCCGAGCAGTTTCAGCCTTATCGGAATGAAAACGCTCAGACCCGAAGCCATACGGGCATAAATTGCCGATGCCAGCAAGAATGCCAGAAGTATTGCTGATACCAGGCCATTCTGGAGAGTGTCAAAACTTTCGACACCGGTTTTTAGAGCACCTATCGCCCACGAGTCATTAATCTGGCGGCCGCCCCACACCAGGCCCCGCTCATCAAAATAATTTTTCTGGTTCATCAGGGCGATTTTGGTAAGAACGTGCCTGTTCACTTCGTTACCCCGCTGATTGCCGCCCGGCAAAACCTCCAGAGTATCGCTCGAGGCCGCAAAAATATTGACAAAATGCTTTTGCATGCGCTGCAAAACATACCTGAGCCTGAAGTCAGGGTCGGGTATGTCCCAGAAAATCAGAAGGATTCCGCGGCCGGGGGCCCCCGGGTCATCGACCCAGTAAACCATACCCTGACGCTGCCTGTTGATTATCTGGGTTATGCTGTCGCGGCCCTCAAGAAAATGTGCCATACGGAATTCATTGCCAAGAAAAGCTTTCAGCTGTCGTCTGACCTTTTGAAAGCGGTTATTTCTTTCTATTGGCGAGCAGTCAATGATTTCCCAGAGTTTGCCTGCCAGAAATCTTGACTTGAGGGATATCTGTCGGGGTGTTACCAGCTGCCCGCCCTCAGCGAAAGCATAAAGATCAAAATCAACCGGCACAAAAGCTTTCAGAGAATCATAAGCAGCAAGAAGTTTCTGCTGATCGGTGCCGGCATTTCTTATAAGATGCCAGGCCCCTCGGGCAAGTTTTCTGACAAAAACTTCTGAATCTGTCTCGCAGCCAACCTGCGACAGAACTGTATCAAGCTGTCTGGTTACCTCCCTGATACGGTTTTCGCGTTCAAGAAAGATGGTATGATAACCGAGCCAGCCGGCAACCATGAGCGGCAGCAAAATGAACAATGCGATCAGAGCAGCGTGTTTAAGCATCTCTGAACGCCATGCTCCCTTATCCATGATTGCATTTCCCTCCACGGTTGTGTATTATCCAGGCAGAATTTTCACTATAACCGAAAAGGACGAGTCCTGTAAAACATGGAAGTCATGGCAAACATTTTTCGCGGCATGGCAATAGGTATCGCCAATATTATACCCGGGGTAAGCGGTGGCACCATGGCACTGTTGCTTGGCATCTACGAGCGCCTTCTGACCGCAATCAGCAAATTCGGCCCTGAAACGCTCAAAGCGCTCAGAGGTGGCCTGCAGAGCACCCGCGAAGAGCTTGGGCGACTTGACGGTGCTTTTCTGGCATCACTTGGCATTGGAGCCGCTTTTGCAATAGTTGTCTCAGCCAGAATTATGACCGGCCTGCTCGAAAATCATCATGACCCGACCTTCGGCTTTTTCTTTGGCCTGGTGCTCGCCTCGATTGTCATTCCATACCGGCTGATCAGGCGGTTTTCCGCCAGAGTGGTGATTTCGGGGGTGGTTGCTGCCGTGCTGGTCGTCGGGCTGACCCTGGCCATGAGTGGTGAAGACCGCCTTGAAGCCGCCCGCAAAAAGGCAGCAATCAAGAGCAGAAAAGTTTCTGAACTGCAACTTGCTGAAAATTCACGAGGCAACAGCGTTGCGGCCACTGCTGCTGCGGTCTCGCCACGGGTTACCACTGACCCGCAAACCATGGGTTTATTCTTCATTGCCGGGATCATCGCCATCTGCGCCATGATTCTGCCCGGAATCAGCGGCTCTTTCATGCTGCTGCTCATGGGGGTTTATTTTGACATTCTCATATGCATCAACGAGCGTCAGATTCTGTTGCTGGCCTGTTTTGCAGCTGGCGCAACAGTTGGTCTGCTTGTTTTTACAAGGTTTCTCAAATATCTGTTAAAGCAATTTCATGACACCACCATGTCATTCATGCTTGGGCTGGTCATCGGGTCACTCTACGCGATCTGGCCATTCAAGAGTTTCGATTTTGCTGACGGCAAAAGGGTCGACATTGCCAATATCATTCCGGCATCTCTGGGGCAAAATGAAATGCTGACAATCGCCACCATCGTTGCAGGAGCAGCACTTGTTTTAATCTTTATGGCCATAGAAAAACGCCTGCCCGCCAAACCCGAAAAAAGCTGCTGAAATTTTTATCTATTGATCTGAGTTGCAGCTGGTGTCTGACTGAACCAGATGTGCCGGTATTGCAGCAGCGATTCACCCATCGAACTGAGCACCAGGCCCCTGACATGTGGCTGATAGAGCACATGAATGGTATAAAAATACATAAAAACCCACGGGGCTTCTTCAACGATAAGCTTTTCGGCCTGGCGGTACAGTTCGACCCTGTGACTCATCTCGGTTTCAAACCTGGCGTTGTCGAGCAGCCGGTCAACCTCAGCAATATTGAAGCCCGAAAAATTATAGCCGACCCCGATATTTGAAGAATGAAACAGGGTATAGAGAAAGCTGTCTGGATCAGGGTAATCCACTGTCCAGCCCATGCGGAAGAAGGCAGTTTTGCCGCTTTCGATATTGTTCAGATGCTCGCCAAAGTCTACTTCTTTAACGCTGCAATTAATGCCGATATCACGCAGATTGGCCAGAACGAATTCTGCGGTTCGGGCATGAATCGGGTCGCGGTTGTACTGCAGTTCGATTTCCGGGAAACCCTTGCCATCGGGGAACCCGGCCTGAGCCAGGTGTTGTCTGGCCTTTTCAAGGTTGTATGAATAGCCGGTCAAAGCGTCGTCATGACCTGGAAACCCTGGCGGAAGAACACCGTTGGCAACCTGAGCCCGGTCGTTCAAAACCAGTTTAACGATGGTGTCACGATCAATAGCGTAATTGAATGCCTTGCGTACCATGGGGTTATCGAAAGGCGGCTTTTTAAGGTTCATACCGAGATAGTTGGTACCCCACAGATTACTTTCAAGCAGAAATGGTGAAAGCTTTGGGTCTTGTTTGACGTTGCGATACTGCGAATCCGGCACATCGACGTGGCTTAAATTGCCGGCCAGAAAGGCTGCAAAGCGGGCGCTTTCATCGGTTATGACCGGAAATTCGAGCCGGTCAAGCCAGGGACGGCCTCTGAAATAGTCTTCATTAGCTTCGAGAACAATTGTATCAGAAGCACGTGTGACCCATCTGAAAGGGCCTGTCCCCACAGGCATTCTGTCGAGCTCACCTTCGGCGTCTTCCCGGGCAACAATGCCGGCATTAATCATTGCCAGCAGCGAAACGAAGGGGGCGAAGGGTTTTTCGAGAACAAATTCAACGGTGTCACTGGCAACCGCACGTAGCCCGGCAATTTCGGCCGATTTTCCTTCGCTGAATTCGCGGGCCCCTTTAATGACCCAGAAAAACGAAGCCTGCGAGTCTTCGCGCGGCTGCAGAAGCCTTCTGAATGAGAACACTACATCATCAGCGTTTACACTGCGGCCATTGTTTCGAGTTGGTTGTCCGGCGGCGCTTTTATGGAAGTGGACATCGTTACGAAGAATAAAGGTGTAAGTCAACTTGTCTTCGCTGATTTTCCATTCTCTGGCAATTGCCGGAACAACCCTGGCATCGTTATCGAATTCGACAAGCCCGTCATACAACTGCCGGCAGACTTCATGTGAATTTGAATCTTTTATCAGCACAGGGTCGAGGACTATATATGAATCTGCAAAAGCCCGTCTATAGACACCACCCCGGGTTGGCTGGTGGTTGTCGGTGGCAGGAACAGAAGGTTGATCGCCACCGCAGCCACAGAGCAACAGCAGCATAAAAATCGTTTGAACAAGCAGACGTGGCATAGTGTACATCAGGGCAACCTCTCAAAAAGAACTTGCTGCTATTTTAACAGACAAGGAGGCAGGCAGGGGAAGATTTTTTCTGCAGTTGCAATAAGAGTCGGGACTGCAAATTTCGTGGTGCTTGATTTAATTGAATTAACGTGCTAGAATTGGCGCTCGACCTGCAAAAGCTTGGATTGAAAGGAAAGTAACAAAAGCCGCTGTCGAGCGGTGTTTGTTGTTTTCTTATATCATTGGAGAAAGAAAATTCATGACAGAATCAGTTGACCACATCACAACTGAGGTTCGGCGATACGTCGAATCCACTTTTTCCTATGAGGTTTATGATGTCACTTTCAGGCCGATAAATCGCCGCATGGTGCTGGAGGTTGCTATCGACAGCCCTGATGGTGTGACTGTGCAGGACTGCGAGACGGTATCGCGCGGTCTAAGTGATTATCTCGACGAGACAGACCTGATTCACCGGGCCTTCACCCTTGAGGTATCTTCACCTGGAGTCGAGCGAATCTTCAAACGGCAGGTCGATTACGAGCGCCACATTGGCAAACTGGTTAAATGGACGCTCTACGACGAAGACAAGGGTCAGAAAGAGGTTTTCCGGGCGCGTCTGACAGAATTTTCGCCAGAGAAAATAACAGTTCGTTCCGAAAAAGGGCTCCGTGAGTTCACGTTGAAACAAGTTAAAGAAGCCCAGGCAGTATTCGAGTTTCCGGCAAAATTGCAGCGTGGATGACGGGGGAGGTAAAAAAGTGACTAAATTTAATCTGGTAGATGCATTAAAAGAAGTAATCGGTGAAAAGAACCTGCCGATGGAGGTTCTGGTTCATGCTATTGAAGAAGCTCTGGTGGTTGCTTACCGCAAGAACTTCGATTCAGAAGAAGATGTCAAGGTAACCCTTGACCAGAAAACAGGTGATTTCAAGGTAATTTCCTACCGTGAAGTGGTTGACAGCGAAGAGCTCGATGAACCAGACCGGCAGTATACCCTTGAAGAAGCCCAGGAAATTGACCCCGATGCCAAAGCGGGCGACATTATCGAAGAAGATGTTACCCCACCGGCCTTTGGGCGTATAGCAGCCCAGACAGCCCGTCAGGTAGTCAGCCAGAAGCTGAAAGAAGCCGAGCGTGGCATTATTTATGAAGAATATCATAACAAGGTCGGCCAGATACTGACCGGCAAGGTTCAGCGAGTCGAAAAAGGTCACGTTTATGTTGAATTTGCTAAGGCTGAAGCGGTTTTGCCGCCCAAAGAGCAGATTCCAGGTGAAGTTTTTCGTACCAATGACCGCATCAAATGTTACATACAAGAAGTCAAATCGACCCCCAAGGGTCCACAGATAGTACTTTCACGCAGCTCTTCCAAGTTTGTCGAGCTGTTGTTCAAGCAGGCAGTGCCCGAAATTGGCGATGGCATAGTTGAAATAAAATCTTCGTCACGCGAAGCCGGTCTGCGGGTAAAAATCTCGGTGGCCACTTCCGACTCGAAGATCGACCCGGTCGGCTCGTGCGTCGGGCTCAAAGGCAGCCGCATCAAAGGCGTTGTTGATGAGTTGAATGGCGAGAAGATCGACATAGTACGCTATAGCGAAAACCCGGCCGAATATGTCATCAATGCCCTCAGCCCGGCCAAAGTGCAGACCGTGCAGGTTGCCGAAGACCGGCGCTCGGCGCTGGCCATCGTCAGCCAGGGTCAGCTTTCGCTGGCGATCGGCAAAGAAGGGCAGAATGTTAAGCTGGCCTCGAAACTTACCGGAATCAAAATTGATATTAAAACTGAAAAAGACGTTGAAGACACGGTTTCTGACAGGAACACTGTTTAATGACAGCGCGGAGGTAACGGATGGGTATAAGAATACACGAAGCAAGTAAAAAGTATAATTTAAGCAACAAAGACATGGCAGATCTGTTGGCCAACCTTGGCTATGAAGGTAAGACCAACCCACTCGCAGGCCTTCCCGATGAAATGCTCGAGGTTCTTGAGAAGCATTTTGCTTCTCAGGGTGCCGGCAAGCCGGCAAAACCTGCTGCGGCTCCTGCTGCAGCTCCGGCTCAGCCACAACCGGCCAGGCCTAAAGCCGATTTACCCAAACCTGCCGCACCGCAGGTTACCGTTTCCGCGAGCAAACCAGCTGTTACCACCAGTCCCGCATCCGCGTCCTCCCAGGTAGTTGCCCCCCAGCCTGTCAGCGAAAAGAAACATCATGACGAGCGTCTCGAAAAAGAAGCTCTGGCAGAAAAAAACAAGATCGACAAGAAAAAAGTCGGTCCCAAGCCCTTGCGCATCGAGGAAGAAGAAGAAGTTGAAGTAAACAAGCAGATTACCATTATCAAGACTGCTTCTCCTAAAAAGGAGACTCAAGCCCCAATCAAGAAAAAGAGCGTCAAGAACAAAACCAAGCGCGCTCATTTTTCGAAGAAGGTTCAAGCCGAAATGCGTGAAGCTGAGCGACAGACAGAGGCTATTCTCGACCGCAGCGGAAAAGCCGAAAATTACGAAGAAGACGAAGATTCTCTGCCCAAAGTCCTTGTTCCCACTGACATTACCGTCAGCCAGCTGGCCAAGTATCTCGAAGTAGATGCAGTCGCCATCGTCAAGAAGCTGTTTGGAATCGGCGTAGTAGCCAGTCTCAATCAGCGTCTCGAAAATGAGCAGATGCAGCTGCTGGGTCAGGAATTCGGCAAGGAAATCGTTTTTACCGAAAACGTTTTTGACATTGAAGATACACCTGATTCCGAAAACGACCTTAAAACCAGGCCGCCGGTAGTCACGATCATGGGTCATGTCGATCACGGCAAGACTTCACTGATCGACTATATCCGCAAAGCCCATGTTGCCGACAAAGAAGTGGGCGGAATTACACAGCACATCGGTGCTTATCAGGTTAAATTGAACAACGGCACGATTACCTTTATCGACACCCCCGGCCACGAAGCGTTTACCGCCATGCGTGCCCAGGGAGCGCTCGTCACTGACATAGCCATTCTCGTCGTTGCCGCTGACGATGGTGTTCAGCCCCAGACAATCGAAGCTGTTCACCATGCCCAGGCCGCCGGTGTTCCGATTATTGTTGCCATTAACAAGATCGACAAGCCGGAAGCCAATATTGAACGAGTTAAGCAG
>JAQUZA010000150.1 GCA_028691595.1 Candidatus Rifleibacteriota bacterium | reverse complement strand
ATCTCAAGGCCTACAAGGCCTTCGACAGATACGAAACCGGTCGGTCATTCAAGTCATGGCTCTTTTCGATTGCGAAGAATACTTTCATCGACTGGACAAGACGACAAAAGTGCCAACGTCAGTTCATGGAGGCGAATTTCACCCGCGACTATTGCGAAACATTTGAAAACGATTCGAATAACCGAACGCAAATTAAAGAGATGCTCGCCAGACTCTCACCCGAAGAGCAGGTGCTGGTTGAACTCAGGTTTTTTCAGGATCTGCCCTTTGCTGAAATTGCTGAACTGACCGGCCTCAGCGTTGGCGCGGTAAAAATGCGGATGATGCGCACGCTCGATAAATTGAAAACTGGCTGCAAGAAGGAAACATATGACCAGAATCTGTGAAAAATTCATCGAGGAACTGACTTCTGGTAACCGGCAGTTCTCAACAGAACTGCGCGAGCATCTGGCTGTCTGCCCTGAATGCGCACAGGCTGCAGCCTCGTTGAACCTTCTAAAATCTCACCGCAAGGCTCTTTCTGGCCGGGAAGCCGCTGCAATAGCAACAATACTAAAAGCCGCAAAAGCAGAAGCAGCGGCAACCGCAGCTTCAGTCACGAAATCAGCCAGCACAGCATCGACAGCGGCAGCATCAGCTTCGACATCCATGCTTAGAAACGCTTTAATTGTCCTTCTTGGGCTTGCAATTGTTTCGGCAGTTTTCATTAACAGCGGTATCGAAAACAAAAACCAGAACACCAGATTTCCTCCACCACTGCGACATATCCAGCCGGCAAACATGCCAGACACCAACAAAACTGCCCCACCCCTCGATCTGACACCTCCTGAGCTGGCGGAACACCTGGCAGTTACTTCCCTTGAACCAGATAAAGCCAGCGATTCCGCAAAGCCGGATCAGCCCGCCAACGCAACTGAAGAAGCTGTAATAAGCACTGCCACTGAGTTTAAAATGGTTTCACCCGACGCAGAAGAAGTTAGCCCCTGATGTCACAATTTTCCCTTTCAAACTGCAGACAAAACCACCTCCGGCCGGCAGACCGCCGTCGAGGGATGGTCTTTTATATCGTTCTCTCAGTAGTTACCGTCATGGGTATTTTTATTCTCTTTTACCACAATTTTTCAAAGCAACTCGCTTTTTCATCGTTTTATCACGTCAATCGAGAAAAACTCCGCAATCTGACTGAAATAATCATTGATTCTGCATTCAGCAATCTGCAGACATCAACGCGTGACCCCCACAATGAGCTCACGAAAAAAATCATCGATCAGATGCGCACCCCGGGCATCAGCAACACAGCATTTGCACTTACAGCTCCGCTGTTTGAAGCCAACCGCAGCGCTCTTCTCAATGGTGCCTCATTAAACTACACCCTCACCGGCAAAATTTTCGACAAACGAATTCAAACGCCCCAGAACCAGAAATATCATGATGGCGAAGGGCTCGGCACCTTCGAAATCTTCGTTGACGCTTCCCTCGAAACCCCCTCAGGAAAGGTACTGGCACGATGCCTGCGCCGGCGGCACTTTGATATCAAATCTGCCTGCCTCGTTTCTAATTTTATTAAACGTGAAAACTATTATGCCATGACTTTCCCACTCGACTTCACTCTACTGGTGCGCAATGGTCTGCGCGAATTTCAGGAAGGTTATCGGGGTCAGAACTTCAACCCGGGGCAGAAACTTATTATCGAAGATCAGAGCTCGATCCAGGCAGACAAACGTGGCCTGGTTTACTTTGGTCAGGCTGACCAGAACGATGAGAGCAAACGAGTTTATTTCAATACCTCCAATAATGGTGGTGGCAGCGATGCAATTCTTCCGCAGATGCCCGTCGAAAACTTCGCCATCGACCAGTCTGAATGCATCAAATTTATCCCCGAAATAGATGTCGATGGAATCGAAAAAGTATCCGGAATCAAGGGAATTTTCACCTTCAAAAGCTTTCCGGCGGCCAGAACCTCTGGAACCCCTGACCCCAGCGAAAAAGAAGCACGCAATATTCTCTCAGCCATCCCCGGCAACCCCGGAAAAATAGTCGAACAGATGCCAGCCGGAATCGATTTTGCCGGTCCAAAAGACAAAGCCTATCTCGACAGCCTGCTACGCGGGGCCGTTACGCAAAAATGGCTCTATGTCGTACATTTCGCCCTCGATGCCTCAACAGCAACGGCCGAAGGCAAGCCGATTCCCGCAGACAAACAGCAGATTCTCGAAGAAACAGCCAATTTTGTCTGCTACTCACCCGAAGCAAGCCGATTCAAAGATGACCCTTCGGCTGAATCGCAGAAAAGACGCGAAGCCTACCAGCGCCTCGAAGAACTTGCCGGGCGGGTCAACCCGCCGCTGCCGTTGTATTCAGATATGGTCGAAGACTACCTCTTCTACCAGGGGCAGCAGATGCAGAAAACTGAAGTTAACGAAACCTTCAAAGCCCCACCCAAATTTTTTGGACGTAATTCATCACCCCTTGGTGACCTGACAATGACAGGGGGCGAAGGCTTCAGACCTTTCAGACACTACACACTGTGTTCGGCCCGCTATTTTTACGCCTCAGAACTCGAAAAAAACGGCATTTATGATCGCAAGAACGGCATTCTCAACCTGCGCGGGGTGGTTAGCGTCGAACTTGACCACGTCAGTTTCAACCCGCCAACCGGTAGAGATCATATCATCATCAAAGGCAGCGGAGCCATCCTTGCTCCAAACGGCTTTACAATCAATTGCGGCCTCAAACGTGAGAACCCGGACAAAGACCTCTGTATTCTCTTTACAAGAAAAGGCAGCATCAGAATCGGAACAGAAGCCAGAATAGAAGCATCGCTGCTGGCTTTTAACGACTCTAATACCGGCTCGATTGTACCGTCAAAGCCCATGAACGTATTTGGAGCAGTCGGGGTAGACCAGCTCTATCTTGGTCGCTTTCCATCAGCGCCCGGCAAAATTGAATATGACCCCAGGCTCAAAGCCGGCAGTGACAACGATGAAATCTTCGCCTTGACGGTATCGCCCTGGGTAAGATACGAAGATATCGCTTTCAGCAAGGAATAATATGAAGAAACGCCGCGGATTTTCTTTCGTAGAAGTGCTGATTGGCATGGTCATTCTTCAGATAGCCCTGCTGTCGTTCTTTATGATCAACCAGTCATCGAGTTCTCAGAGCATGGATGCCTATTATGAATTTCTTGCCAGCTCTCTGGGCAGCGAAGTAATCGAATTCACCCAGGGAATGGGCTACGAATGGGCCGAAAAATATATCAGCAAGCCCGATATTTTTGCCCTCGGCAAATGGCAGGGAGTGCTCGAAAAACCCATCTTTGCTGCCACCTCTTACTTTCGTGAGTGCGATTCGTTCGAAAGATTGATCAATATGCAGAAAGTCAGCAGTGCGGGCAATGGAATCCTTGTGACCGTACAGGTCAGAGTCAAGAGCAACAACAAGGTAAAGTCCTGGATCAGCCGTGGCAACCTGGCATTTTCGACCATTGTTATGGAGAAACCCGCCAGATGAACCAGAAAGCTGCAACCAGAGCGTTTACCCTGATTGAAGTTGTCATTGTCTGTGCGATTTTGATGCTTATACTGATTCCGACCTACCGCATTCTTTCGCACGGAGGCAGGTCAGCCCTCAAGGGCGTTCAACGTAACAACGTGGTCATGCAGGGTCAGCAGATTCTCAGCCAGCTCAAGCTCGATCTGACCCTTTCCTGCTTCATTTTTGTCAATGACAAGAGCCACAGTATAAGCGATATTTTTACTGAAACCACCACAGGTAGCGATGTTACCATTTCGTTCTTCACTTTTAACGGTGATGAATACGCAAACAAGGTTTTGCCTACCAGCAGCGGCCCCGAAAGCTACCGCCGCATGAATAAAGTCGAATATGTTTTGAAAAGTCGCCCGGGCTCAGTCTTCAAGACTCTTGAACGCGTTCTGCAGCTGCACCCGAAAATTGGCGGCGGCAGAAAGAGCAGAGTCCTCAGTGACAAAGTTAATTTTTTCGAGATCCGCCCCGAAACGATTAATTCTGCTGGCTACTCCCGCAGCTTTTTTCGCATTACTCTGCAGCTTTTCGATCAGGATGACAACGCCAGCGGCAACGTCGGCAAACAGTTCATTGCCGACTTCATGGAAACAGCCAACCCAACCATTCTCAACTCTATAATCAACAACCCCGGCCTTAACCGGAACTGGTATACAGACCCGCACAACATCGAATAAGCCCTCTGCACCAGGAGATAAAAAGAACCCCGGAAAGCTTCTTCCCGGGGTTCTTCTTATTGTGTGCGACTTAAGCCGATAACACCCAGACCATTATCGGGTGAGGGCAACTGATTCTACCCTGACCGGCACATCTGGAGCCTTCAGGTAATCAGCTTTTACAAGCCAGATACCTTCTTTGCCGGCAGCCAGAAATCGGTTAATGTAGTATGGGTTGGAAAAAGCGGCTTTTCCCGTGGTTTCACCGGCGGCAGAAAAGGTATAAACCATCTGTTGAGATGGGTCGCCACTGGGCGGTACAAAAGAAACCAGCTTTTCACCTGCGGCATTAACATTCCAGATTCTCGGATTCTGCATATCGGGCAATCCGATTTCCTGGCGGGCAATTTCTTTGCCGTCTTTGGCAAGGGTAACAAGGGCGTGTCCGCTGCCTTCTTTATAATCAAGCATATGCAGGTTGTTGGCAAGATCAGCCACAAAGCCCGAGACCTGCCATGGAAGAGTGCGCAGCAGCTCACCACTGTTTGAAAAAACCGAAATACTGCAAGCAGCGTAGTCGCCGACATAAATCTGACCTTCAGTGTCGACATCGACCTCGTCGAGCTGCATCATCTGTTCGGCCTTGATGCGTCTGAGTTCTTTGCCGTCAATTCCAACGACAACAATCTCTTTTGCACGCATATCAATAGCCACAACGGCTTCAACAGTGCCAGAAGGTGATCTCTGCAGGGCAAAATCAGTGAGAACGAATTCTGCCTTGAGACCTGGCAATTTAACAACTTTGCTGAAACTGCCGTCGGCGTTTACGCACAAAACCCTTCCTTTAACCGAGTCAAGAACCCATAAATCATTCTCGACGACCCTGAACGCCCCGGGCCCATCAGGAAAATCTTCTTCGTTCATCGGTGCCAGTACCCCGACACGCTCGTCTTCAGTGCCGAATTTGAGCTCCCAGTTGCTGAAAGCCGGAGTCGAAAGAGCCAGAAGCATAACAGCCAGTAAAGTCACGGTAGTTTTTTTCATGAGCTTTCCTCTTGTCAAACCTTTCTCAATACCTGAGTAATCGGCATATAGGTGATGCTGTGAACTCGTGGGGTTCGTTCTGAAGAGCTGTTTGAAATAGCCTGAAAACTGCTGCCATTCTTGACGATGATGCCGATATGGCGACCCGGGCCACGGCTGGTTGTCCAGGTAACAACGTCACCTTCCTGATAAGGTGGAACACTGACTCTTCTCCAGCCAACGGCCTTCAGGTCATTCACCACCTGGTCGCAGTTCAAACTCACGCGGCTGAGAACTCCGGCATTCCTGAGAGCAGTCGAAACAACCTGGGCACAGGCCAGATTTCCGCCATCGACATCAGCACCTCTGAATCTGGTGCTGCCAAGCAAAGATCTGATATTGCTGGCTATTCGTGCCTGAGTTGCCGATGATGCCGGGGCCGCAGCTGCAGCTGCAGCGGGTGCGGCGGCCTGATTGGTGTTGGTGGCACCGGTAACATCTTCATCGTCACCAGCACTGGTAATGGTAACATTGGCGTTGTTGGCGGCATTCTGCTCTCCGCCGGTATTGGTGGCAGTATTGTTGGTGGCGGTGTCAGTATTCTGAGGGAATGCGTTACTGACAGTGTCGATGACTTCTTTGATTTTTGGAATAGCCTGTTGAACACCTTCAGCAACTTTGGTGATGACATCCATGATGCTGTTGGCATCACACCCGGTCATGGTTATCGAAACTACGGCCAGCAGAAGAACAAATGATAATGCTCTGAAAAAGCGCATATAAACCTCCCTCAGCAGATAAATCTCGAAATCAATCAAGTTCTATTTAACTTACGCACCAGCGAAAAGAAGGTAACAATTATTATTCTTCAAGGTCAGCAAGCATTCCAAGGGCTGCAATAACATCAGGGGCCGGCTGGGCAATCGGAATAATACCAGAGATCGAAAACAGCGTCTCTTTAAGGCTGTCAAGGCCACAGACCACCACATGTCCTTCAAAATCACGGTCAATCAGCAGTATTGCCTCAAGAATCTCACCCATTGCCGGGCTGTTGATAAGCTTGCAGCACGAAAAATCGAAAACAAATTTTTTGTGACCGGCAACCGCAAATTCATGCAGTTTCTGGCAAAGCTGATCGATACCTTCAACCTTGCAGTTGCCCGAAAAGGCAACTACCGGAATCTCATTCTTCACTGAAATCTGCATCATCTGTGAAATTTCCAAACCTTACCTCCGGTATTCTGCAATACTACTATTTGCAGTTTCCTGCAATGCCACGACCGTGTCACTTCGCACCAGAGCTCAAAACCAGGCCTGTCTCATCGGGCTACCTGCAAAAGAACCGGCTCAGATCAATGATAAAGCCTATTTTAACCCGAAAATACAACAAACCCGGTGACTAAGCAGTCACAAAAAAGCGAATTCTGCAGGTTACTCTACTGAATTACCATAAAGAAACACTAAAGCGCTATAAAAATCAGCTCTGTATTTTGTATAGTTGGCCCTCTGTTC
The DNA here is from genome assembly GCA_028691595.1 of Candidatus Rifleibacteriota bacterium. Lineage (GTDB taxonomy): Bacteria > Muiribacteriota > Ozemobacteria > Ozemobacterales > Ozemobacteraceae > Rifleibacterium. The sequence goes on along the minus strand of JAQUZA010000150.1, from coordinate 604 downwards.
GTCTGTCACATATGACTTCAAAAATGGGCCCCTTACAAGGCATTACCGCAAACTGTCACAGAAAAAAAGATCTCTGCCAGAACAGTTTCTGGCAGAGATCTTTTTTTGAAAGTTCTAGAAAAGACTCAACTGATGCCTTTCGGGCAGCAGACGGTCGAGTATTTCGCCCATCAGACGATCGCGGGCTTCTGTGTTGCCAACAGCTTCAAATCTGAAGCCAAGATAAACTCCGGCATAGGGCTTACCATTCTTGCCCTGACCTCTGCCGTAAATTGCTGCGCCCTGACCATCGGGCATGGTAACCAGAATTTTGCAGGGCTCGGCAGTCTTCATGACCGTGATATCTGAAGCTGTTCTGGCCGATTCATCACCGTTAATGTGCAGAGTGAAATCGCCATCCTTGCCTTTGCAGATCAGCTCGTCAAAGTCTTTTTCTTCATTCACGAAGGTGAATTTGAAATAATCTTTGAGCAGATCACGATGAATATTCGACTTACCAACCGACTGGGCGGCCATCATCATGCTTCCGCCGTGGGTAAGATAGTCATGCAGATCTTCTGAACTCGGGGCCATCTGGCCCATACTGCTGGCGCTGACGCTGTCG
>JAQUZA010000149.1 GCA_028691595.1 Candidatus Rifleibacteriota bacterium | reverse complement strand
TTTCGGCCTGCGACATCTGACCATTGAAAACAGCAACTGAATAACCTTCGTCCCGCAGTGATTTCACCAGATAATCCTGGGTTCCTCTGAACTGGGTGAAAATGATGACCTTTTCATTCAGACTTTTCACAATTTCCATCAGCACCTGACCCTTTTTAGAATGCTTTACATTGCGGGCCATGTCGAGAAGGCGCTTCAGGGAATGGTCAAAATCATCCTTGTAAAAATTGCTGGCAATCATCTTGTCGAGGGCTTTTGCCAGGGCGTGTGTCGAACTGCCCATAAGTTTCTGCAGCAGAATAAGGGTCAGACGGTTGATACCGCGAGGATTCTTGTGAGTTGGCAGAGTAAAATATCTTTTGCGGATAAAGTCGGTCAGTTCGCGATAGAGTTCGGCTTCATCGGGGTTCAAGTCGATGGCATGCGTATGCACATAGCGCTGGGGAAACTTGATCAGAGTATCTGCACGACGATGTCTGATCATTATATCAGCAAGCATTTCTTTTAACTTAACCGAGTTCTTGGGCAGGCGTTTGTCACGTTCGGCAAGAAATTCATCTTTAAAGCGCTGAACGGTTGAAAGATGGCCTGGCTTGAGAATTGAAATCAGGTTGAAGAGCTCGATCATGTCGTTTTGAATCGGGGTAGCGGTCAGCATCAGCAGATACTTGGTGTTGATCGAGTTAACAAATTTCCAGTTTTTGGTCTTCTTGTTTTTGAGCTTATGAGCTTCATCGACGATCAACAGATCGTATTTGATTTTCTGAACAGTGCTCTGGTTCTTCTGGCTTTTGGCAGTATCAAGAGAGGCAATAACCAGGTCGCTGTCTTCCCAGTCATTTATTTCAAGATGATTTTTAAAAGAAAGATCGAACTTGGTTTTCAGTTCCTGCTGCCACTGGGTAATCAGCGAAGCGGGCGTAAGAATAAGAACCTTTTTGGCCATGCCACGCAGCAGGTATTCTTTGAGAATCAGACCGGCTTCAATGGTTTTGCCAAGGCCGACTTCATCGGCGAGCAATGCCCTGCCATTCAACTTATCCATTACCATTCTGGCTGTCTGCACCTGGTGGAAATAGGTGTTTACGCCGAAGCATGTTTTGAGAGAGAGCAGTTCTTCAGAGCAGATGCCGGCTGCAAGCTCTTCACCAAGCTGTATAAGGCTTGTTTCGTTGAAGGGAGAGTATTCGCCCTTAACGATCCGGCGCAACACTTCAAGATTATGGTTGCTGTAAGAGATCGAGCCGTCTGCCATTGAAGAAATGCGCAACTCGACTTTTTCGCCAACCGGAACGTTACTTTTTGCTGCAGCACCGTTCATAAGTTTGAGACGGTAGGTTCTGGTAGCCAGGTCAAGTAATTCTATGGCAACGGTGTCGCCTTCATTGACCTTTTTCTTTTCCCACCATTCATTGAAGGTAAGGCAAACCATGTAACCACGCATTTTGTGGTAGATGGCGGAATGTGGGATATCATCATCATCGATGAATGTTACCGAGCAAAGTTCTTCGTTAAAAGGAAACAGTTCTTTCATTTGCGGGTTCAGGAACAGATAACCCTGCTGGAAAGCTTTTCCCTTGATCTGAAAGGTAAAGCTCAATTCGTTTCTTGATTCTACCTTGATAAGAGGAGATTTTTCGGCTCTGGTTCTGGTAAGTGTATTGGTCATCATCCGGATTTATCTCCCTTAGCTGTTCGATTTGCCTGATTTGTTCAGGGGTCTCACGTCAACAATAATTTCTTCGCCAACTTTTACAGATGATGCCTTTTCGATAAAGTTCAAATCTGCGATAGTCCGTTCTTTGGCGGCGGAGCCGTAATATTTTTCGGCAACGGACTTCAATGAGTCACCTTCCTTGATAACGTAAATAATCAATTCCTCATCGATAGTGCGCAGTTTTTTGAACTCAGACGGGTCGATGTTCCTAGGTCTCTGCACAGGTTCTTCTTTAACAACGGGGGTGACTTTTGCTGCCACCTGAACTGGTTTAGCATTGTCTGCGGGCACTTTTTCTTTGGTGGTGTGAGCAGCTGAAGAGGTATTTTTTGCTATCTGCGGGTTTTTATCAGCTGATGCTGGTTTTTTGCCGGCGGTTTTTTCGCTTGTGGTTCTGGCAGTTTCTTTTTGTGCTGTCATGGTTTTGCCAGCAACAGCCCTGGCGGGGAAAGCTGCTTTCACAGCCTTTTCAAGTTCGGCGGCTTTTTGGGCTGTTTTTTCGTTCTCAAACGGCACTTCGCGCGGCGGTTTGAGCGCTGAAGGTTCTGGCAGTGCTTCGGTGTAAAGGGTGGTAATCTTCTTGTCGCCGTCGGTGAGCACACCCTGTAAAAATGAATACTTATCAGACCAGATAACCTGGTCTTTGCTGCGGCTGAAAACTCTGAAGTTGCCATTGCTCTTGTCTTTGGCGCTTACCGGCACAGCCATTCTAAAAGTTTTAAGACCGCCGGCGCTGATGCTCTCGCCCGGACTGAGAACGAAGGTTTTCTTTTTGCCTGAATTTTCTATTTCAACGCCAACCTGATAGGTGCCAGAATTCATGGCTGCATTGCCAGCATTAAAAACATGAGCAAGTACCAGGCCTTTATCTGGGGCAAGCTCTTTGCTGGCAACCTTTTCAGGTAATTTTTCAATAAAGAACCCTCTGACCAGAGGTTCAGCAGAAAGAGTGGTTAGATTCAGCAGAAACAGGGAAAGTAGTCCTGCGGATCTTACAGTTTGCCTCATTGTTGTGTGCTCCTTAAGTTCTTTCAAGTCTCTGTGAACAATATCGGCAAGATGCCAGAAAGTTCTTACCAGCAAAATAAAAGAACTTAAGAAAGTTTTGGTGAACGGAACTCAGAAATTGGAATAATACTCTGACCTGGTGTTTGCACCAGTGAAAACAAACGGTAACCTCGGATCACATTTCAATAAAAGGAAATGTTCTCCGGGTTTTGACATACCTGCCTGTTCTTTGGCTATGCTTGGCAGAGCAAATGGGTTTTTGCCTGGAATAAACGGATTTGACTGCTTCGAAAAGGCAGCTTCAATCAGCTGGTCTTTTAGCTCAGGAATAGAGGTGTCGTCAACGGATTCAGGGACACGAGCACTGGCAACATTGACTGTGCCGGTATTGCCTGCGACACCACCAACAGCACCCTGCAGCCGTTTTATTATCTCGCGCATTTCCTGGTTCAAACGGCGTTCTTCTTCGAGCTGGCGGGCAAAATTATCAGGAGATTTGGCGGCCGCCGCCGTTTGAGACGTTGGCAGCAATGTCGATCGCAAACGGTCTTTTGTGTCTGACTGACCAAGGTAATTAAAAAGAATAATAACTGCTACCAGGCAGTAACCGCCGGCAATAAAAAGATTCGATGTTCTTTTATCAGATTTGACAGGCATGTTGTTCATTTTAACACAAAATCAGCTTATAGAAACAATAACCTTGCAAAAACTATTTTTAATAATCAGAGTATATAGTGAGGTCAGCAAGAAAAATCAGACTGTGAGGATTGCTGGCTCAATCTGAGGTTTTGTTCTTAAAACCTGCCGGCCAGGGTATCTTTCTGGCGGAGAAGATAAACAATAGTATATAATGTACAGAGATGAGAAGAAATTTGCAAAGTCCTGAATCATTCTGCAAAAAGAGCTACGAACGCATGGCGTTTACCATGGCCGAAGTGCTGGTTGTGGTTGCCATCGCTTCGTTGTTCTCCATTCTGGTTTTCAGATTTTACTTTCAGGCAAATCGCTCACAGACGATTCTTCTCGATGGGCTGCAAATGCAGACAGCAGTAGTTACAGGGGTTAACAAGGTTCTGCACGAAATCAGAAACGGCCGAACCTTTATTGTTCCAGCCCTCAAAGAAAAATCTTCAATTCTGTCTTTCTCTGATTTCGAAAATAATATTGTCAGTATTTACCCATTGAAGAACAAGCAACTGACAAAAGATGAAGGAGAAGACATCTACGATCTTTTCTGCTACACAACCGAAACCAACAAGTTTGGCGGTGGGTCGCCGCCACACAACCCCAAAAACCTGCGCCTGCTATGTTCTTTTGTAAAAAATGTTACTTTTCAGCTTTCTAATTCGAGTTCGGTCACGATCTCTTTCACTTTCATGAAGGGCGGCAAGGTTTTTCAGGCAATCTCTGAAGGGCCACTGATGAATTCAGGAGACATATTATGACCAGCACCAGAAAAGGTCTCACTCTTCTCGAACTGACCATAGGCCTTTTTCTGGTCGGCGGAGCTGCGGTAATCTATCTGCAATCCATGCAGTCTTCAAGGCAAAAGAATGAATTCTACTCAGAACATTTTATAGCTTCAATCATGGCGGCAAAAGTCGTCGAAGCCTGTTTCCAGGAGACTGAAATCAACCCCTATGGTGTTGAAGCACTAGGGCTAGCCGACGGCAACGGCAAGCCCTTCAAGTTTTCGACTCTGGTTACCGACGGGCAAACCAGCTTTTTTAAACAGCCAGAGATTACCAAAGACAAGACCCCCTTTCTCTATAACATGTTCCAGAAAGATTTCATGCTCAATATCACCACCGAAAACTCTTCGACCCGCCATTTTACTTTGAACACAGCTTTCAAATGGAAGGCAAACACCGGTCCGGGTGCTTTTCACTATGACTGCCGCTTTCCCGGCTATTCTGCAAAAAAAGAAGTGCAGACAACCTACGCCTTTCCCGAAAGCAAGCTCGAAAAGAAGGTCGTCGAGCGCATTTTTGAAGAAAAAAACAAAAATTTGGGCACCATTGTGAGCTCTCCAGCCACACGTGAAGTTGCCATGGCCACCGGCAGAATATATTTTACCTGTGCCGGGATGATGAATTCTACAGCCTTTTCTTCTGCCCTCAAGAGGGCAGAAGAGATTGATGAGTCGGGCTGCCCGCCAACTGACCCCAGATACGGCGAAGCGACTGACTTATTCTTTTCGGTTGCCCGTGATGTTCTCGATGTTCTGGTGTTTCTACAACCGCACATCGAAACCATCAACAAAGATATTGGCACTACCGATTCTCTCAATCTAAGAAACCGCTCACGTCTTGAGTTATATATTTATAATTCGACTATGGGTCTCGAAGAAATAAAAAAACTGTTCTTTGTCTGCGTTCATGAAGCGGCAAGTCGTTACCGTGCATTAATGAAGGCTTCACAAGACATCAGACAACAGAGAGCCATCATTCAAAGATGCCTTGACATGCATCGCCTGATGTTCGCAGCCAGAGAATTCGCTGACGGTGCCTTCACCTCCGGTGCTGCAGACACCATAATTAAAAGTGAATATTACGAATTTCTTGCAGACCTCGAGAAGTATTTTTCTGATAAAGATCAGACGATCGTCAGACTGGCAGCCCAGGAGAAAAAATTTGCCCAGAGTAATCTGCTTACCAAAAGGTATTTTGCCTGCGATCTGGTAGAGAAGATTTTTGCCACACTTGCCACCCTCAAGACCAAACTCCCGGAAATCGACCCGGGAACCCTTGACCCCAAAAGTGACGTAATCGGCAAACCTCTTGGCGACGGAACCCGCAGCGGAGCTTTAACCTGGGCCAAAGACCAGATGACAAACGGCACCGGCGAAGGCATCAACACCAACAACGGTTTGAAGGTCAAAGACGACATCGCCGCCTGGAACAACTGGTGTCTGGCATTCGTTTCGACGGCATGGGGCCGAAAAATCAATGAGCTCATGGAAATGTCGGCTATCACCACCTATGAAAACTTCAAAAAGGCCGGCAAAATCAAGACAGATAAAAAACCACCGGCTGGAGCAATTATGTACACCGGGCCTACGGGTGGCAACCCCCATGGTCACATCTTTCTCGCCACCGGAAAATACAATTCCGACAATGACCCGATTGTTATCACCACTGGAGGGCCCGGTCTTGACGGCGTTACAGAAATGCCGCTTTCTCAGCTGGTTTCCTGGTGCAATGCCAGCTACCTGGGCTGGACACTTCCTCCCGATGCCAAGTAACTGGAGCTCAGAAAATGAAAATTAAAAAACGTGGTTATGTTTTTCCATTGATTCTTCTGGCCACCATTTCAATCGCCTTTTTCATAATCACCCTGGTGCAGCTGCAATCTTCGCATCACAACCAGTTGATGCACCTCAACAGCTATCAGCAGGCCTTGAATGTTGCCTATTCAGTGAATGTCGATATCATCGGGGAAATACGCGAAAAACAGTGGGCTAACCGTTTTTTTAAAGGTAAACCCGTAATCAGAACCGGGCAAAAGCTTTTTGGCACTACCTATGATATGGCCGTTGAAGATCATGAACCCGACAAATGTACTTTCAACGTCAAAATTCGCACAACCATTGGCGAAAAACGCAACCTGTTTTACTGGCGTCAACGCTATGTTCCGAATATGCTTGATTTTACAAGGGTTTCTTTTCCGGTATTCTTTGGTGAGTTTCCGCCTGAGCTGTTTGAACCAGCAAAAAAGGCAGAGATTGATAAGCTGGTAGATGACGCTCTGCAAAAAGCTGCTGATAACCAGAACAAGGTGACCCAGATCGTCAAAAATATCTCGACAAAACCCACCCCTCAAGACATTTTAAAAGAACTTGGTGCCATTCCACCCGGCAAGTCTTCAACCGACATTCAAGACTCGGCGCAACCACGGCCGGCAGCCACAAAACCACCAACCAAAGAATCCACAGCGACCAAGCCAAAAACTTCAGACCTGGTTACCGAAATCAGAACTTTTATTGACCCGCTCGATACCCAGTCGTTTCCGGTTGCCGGCAAAAACATCTGCGGCAGCGACCTGATGATACGTGATGCACCATGGGGTAATGTTATCGGGCAAATCCCACCATACACCGGAGGTGTACAGGTTTCGGGTCTTCAGGGTGATTTCTTTGAAGTTTCTTACAACGGTAAAAGTGGCTACTCACATATAAATTACGTCGAAGTGCCCGGTCACACGCCCTCTGGCATAGAACCACCACGCCCCCCGGGAGCACCACCGCCACTTTGATTGTTATTCTTTAATCATCAGAGCAATTGCCTGGCACGAGATCGCACTCCCCTGCCCCACAGCATCAAAGCCTTCGTTGGTGCCGGCTTTGATTGAAATTCTCTCAGCAGGTATCTGCAATATTTCTGAAAGAACACTGATCATTGCCGGGCGATGCGGGGCAATTCTGGGGCGTTCACAGTGAATCATGCAATCGAGATTGCCAACCTTATAGCCCCTTTCGAGGGTGAGTTTAACGACTTCCCGAAGCAGCAGAACTGAACTGACATCTTTAAATCGGCTGTCGTTATCAGGGAACAACCCGCCGATATCGCCCATGGCCAATGCTCCAAGCATTGCGTCCATGATGGCGTGAATAAGAGCATCAGCATCAGAATGCCCCTTAAGGCCAAGATGGTATGGAAC
>JAQUZA010000148.1 GCA_028691595.1 Candidatus Rifleibacteriota bacterium | reverse complement strand
TCAGTCGAGAGCTTTATCTTCACACCGAGTCTCTGCCTTTTGCCTGCTCGACCCGTTTATACCCTGAATGGTCTTTTGCCAGGGTTCAGCACACCAGCGATAACCTGACCGAGAGGGTTAACCTGGCTCTTTTAAAGATGTCCAATATCGAAATACCCAAAAAAATTACCTGGGGAATTGCTGCCAATTACGGGCAGGTTCATCAGTTGATGCAGGTTTTGGGTCTTGATCCCTACGGCAGCGACAATTCTCTGGTCACGGCGATGATCAAAAAGTTCCGCAGCTGGATTCTGGGTCTTTCGGCAGCTATGGTTCTACTGGGTCTGGTGATTTTTTACCTGCTGGCCCTCAACCGCAAACTGCGCAATGTAACTGACGAGCTTGAGGGGCAGAAATCCTTTCTCAAGCACCTTATAGATTCGATTCCAGATTATATTTTTGTCAAAGACTTTCAGGGTCGTTATCTTCTTTGCAATGAATCTTTCGCCAGGGCTTTCAATTGTAACGCAGACCAGGTAACCGGCAGAACCGACACTGAGTTGTTTCCGGGGGCTGAGCCCATGCTTATTTCTGAGCCTCACTCAGTTATCGATGGGCACAACGAAAAGTTGTCGCGCGAAATAGACCTGCCCGATTCAACAACCATTTTCGGCGAAGTGATAAAGGTTACCTGTCGCCTTAAAGACCGTGAAGAACCGAGAATTGTCGGCATAGTCAGAGATATTTCCGTCAGTCATCGGGCCAGGCAGATACAGGAACAACGCGAAAAGCTGATATCTGGTATAGCAGAAGCCGCCCACCTTATTGTTGGCGCTGAAACAACCGTTGAAGAGTCAATGCCACAGGCACTTGACGCGATCGCTGTGGCTGTTGGAGCTGACCGAATCGGTCTGATTAAACGTGCCCAATCAGATCTCGATGAAATGTCGAGCGAAACATTCAGATGCTTTTCATGTTATTGCCGCAACGAACATCATTGTCATCGCCAGACCTCAGAGTTGGTTGCCGCGGCCGTCAGAGACAATTCTCAAAGGCTTCTCGCCGGCAACGGAATTGGCCGCGCCATAGCCGATTATTCTGCAACAATTCAGGCCAGCCTGAGGGCTGTTGGTATCAAATCGCTGCTTATTATTCCGGTATTCGTTCACAAAAAGTTCTGGGGCTGCCTGGAAGTACATATTCTCGCAGAAGAGCGCCACTGGCTTGATTTTGAAATTTCTGCCCTTGAGCTGGCAGCTGATATTTTCGGCTCGATGATCGAACGCAGCAACGATTTTCGCCAGCTGGTCGATTATCGCGACCGCCTCAAGCTCGCTCTCGATTCTGCCGGGCTGTTTCTGTGGGAATTCGACTTCGAAAACAATCTCAACAACACCCCCGATGATCTTTATCGCAACCTTGGTTATACCACAACAGGCGAGATCGAAAAACAGCGCGCCATGGGGTTTGAAATTCTGCATGCCGATGATCTGCACCTGATAAAAAATATTGCCGAAGTCGAAAGTTGTCAGTTTGAAGTGCGCCTGAAGAGTCAGGCCGGCAAGTATCTCTGGCATTCTTTTATCGGCCGCAATTACTTTGGGGTAAGTCATCGCCATATCAGACTGATCGGCTTTTTCAGAAATACTACCGTTGAACACGAGAGCGCCATGGCCTTGCGCATGGAAGAAGGTCGTAATGTTCACGCTCTTACTGCCGCCCATGCCGCAAGCTGGGAGTATGTCCCCGAGGAGCGGCGATTTTACTGGTCTGGTCACATTAAAAGTCTGTTGGGCTATAACCCCGAAATTTTCTCTCCCAATATTCAATCAGTTTATCAGGTCGTTCACCCTGACGACCTTGCTGAAGCCAAGAATGCAGTTCGCAGCTTTCTCATCACAGGAAAGGAACTGCGGTTCGACTGCCGCCTGCGGCGTTTTGATGGTTCTTATTCGTGGTTCACCAACATCGGCACCCAGGTTAAAGACCCGGAACTGGCTGAATACCGATATTATGGCATTCTGATCGACATATCTGAAACAAGAGCCCTGCAGCAGAATCTTCTCGAAGCGCGCAACCGCGCCGAGGAAATGGCTCTGCAGGCTCAGCAGGCCAGTCAGGCCAAAACCGAGTTTCTCGCCAACATGTCGCACGAAATCAGAACCCCGATGAACGGCATACTGGGAATGCTTGAATTACTTATGGCCACCGATCTTAACAACAGGCAAAAAGAGTTTGCCGACCTTATTTACCGCTCTTCCCATTCCCTTCTCAACATTTTGAATTCGGTTCTGGATTTATCAAAAATAGAGGCAGGGAAACTGCAATTAGAGCCGGTTGCCACCAACCTGCGCCGCCTGCTCGAAGAAATCGTCAGCCTGATGCAACCCATCGCCGAAAAGAAACGGGTCGAAATGGTATTGAAATTCCCGCCATCAGTGCCTGAGAATGTAATTGTCGACGGCGGGCGACTGCGTCAGGTTCTCATCAATTTGCTCAGCAACGCCGTCAAATTCACTGAAGAAGGCTTTGTCAGCCTTGAAGTTTCTTCAGAGCCAGACAATGAGGCGGCATGCAATTTTATTTTCAGGGTAAAAGACACCGGCATAGGCATGACTGCTGAGCAGCAGAAGGTTGTCTTTGAAAAATTCAGCCAGGCTGACTCATCGATAACCCGTCGTTTCGGCGGTACCGGCCTTGGTTTGACCATCTGTCAGGAACTTGTTAAGCTCATGGGCGGCGAAATATCCCTTGAAAGCGCACCCGGCCTGGGAACCAAAATTAATTTTGCTCTCAAACTGCCTCTTGGCAACCTTATTACCAGCGAAACTCCCTCATTTCCTGATAAACTGAAAGTTCTCGTCGATGGTCAGAACAATCCAATTATCGATTCTGTGACCGAAATTCTGACATCATGGCAGATCAACTGGCAAAAAATTTCTGGCGACAAACTCAAAGAAACCCTTAATAGAAGCAAAAATACCGATTCAATATTTTTAAACATCATCGATATGCCGCCCGGTGAAAAAATGGCTGATGCCCTGAAAAATTTCGAACACCAGGGTCTGGCCGGAACTATTTTTTTGATGACTCCGCGCCAGGTCGCCGCCGAAAGTTCTTCAGGGCGAAGGCGCTCCAGCACTTTTCATTTATGCAAACCAGTTACCAGCTCAAAGCTGCACAATGCCATGTTTGAGATTCTCAACCGCAAACAGGAATCTCTCGACCTTACAGGTCACCTGGTCAAAAATGTCAGCGGGCGATTCAAGGCATTGAGCCCGAACCTCACTCTGAGAATTCTTGTGGTGGAAGACAATGAAATCAACCAGGAAGTGGCTAAGGGTATACTTGAAATGTTTGGCTGTGCCACAACCATGGCCGGCTCAGGGCCAGAAGCACTTGAAATCCTTGAACAAAACAAATTTGATGCGATATTTCTTGACTGCCAGATGCCCGACATGGATGGGTTTGAAGTCATCAAGCGCATTAGAACTGTTGAAGCACTGAAAGACCTGCCGGTTATCGCCATGACAGCACATTCAATGCCTGGTGACCGCGAAAAATGCCTGGTATCAGGCATGAATGACTATCTGGCAAAGCCGATCAATCCGGATTTATTGTTGCAGATTCTCCGAAACATCAAAGAGCATACAGATAATTCAAACCGACTGGTTCTACCCGTTGATATCAGCAAATCGGAATGGGCAGATGCTCCCGATAACGTTGTCTTTGATGCAGCAAGAATCAGGCGCATATTTTCCCATAAGGCCGGGGCGCTGGCCAAAATCGTTGAGGTATCACAGACAAACTTCAGCAAACTCATCGCTGAATTAGATAAGCATCGGGCCGAAAAAAATTATAAGGCCTGCAGCAAGTGTGCCCATACCATCAAAGGCTCTGCTGCCAATCTTGGCGGCAACCTGGTTGCCGATCTTGCGATGCAGCTCGAAGCTGCGGTTCTTTCAGAGAATGATCCCTTGATCGACAAACTGAAAGCTGAGCTCGTCGTTCATTACAAAGATTTCTACCTGGCTATAAAAGCCCTGAGCGACGAACTGAACCAGAAAAGTTAAAATCACCCGCAAACACCAACAGAACCGGGGGACCATCCAGGCCCCCCGGTTCTGTTGGTGGCGTGTTGCGCCACTTTAAATTCTCAGTGCCAGCAGTTATTTCTTGCCAGATCTCTGATCTTGAGCCGGTCTAGCCGTTTCAACGGCTGTTTCGGCATCTTTCATGCGACCAAGATAAGAGGGCAGTTCAACCCCGGCCATACCCGCAACATCCTGAAGCGGTGGCAGAGATTTAACAAAGCTCGACACAAAATTAGAAGTCGATGAATTACCGTTCTCGCTGTTTGAGTCCCAGACGGTGATCTTGTCGATCTTGATATTCTTGATGGCTTCAACCTGTTTTTCGACGATGGATTCGATTTTTTCTACCATCAACAGGGTTGCAAGAGCTTTCGGGTCATTGTTAACACTCTTGAGGAGTTCAGCGTAACCAAAGGCTTTAGCGGTAAGAACCTTTTTAACACCTTCGGCCTCGGCTTCATAGTTCTGCAGCAAAGCATCAGCATGCCCCTTGGCTTCAATACTGATTTTGCCAGCTTCTGCCTGAGCGTCGAGCTGAATTTTGTGCTTTTCAATTTCTTTCTTAACGATTTCTTCGGCTTTGAGGCGCTCAAGTTCGGCCAGATACTGAGCTTTCTGAATTTCAACCTGGGCTTCGCGCAAAGCTATTTCGGCATTTTTACGTGCCTGAGCTTCTTTAACCATCAGTTCAGAATTCGAAATGACGATGGCAGCCTTTGATTTGTTTTCGCCTTCGATGGCTTCAGCTTCTTTGAGCTGCACATAAACGCGGCGCTCTGCTTCAGAATTTTTCTCACCCATTTCTGCGGCGGCGAGTTTCTGAGCAACCTGAATGGTTTTTTCGCTGTTTGCCTCTGCTTCGCCGATTACGGCAAGAGACTCTTTCTTCTGCACGAAGATACGGCGGTCAGCTTCTGATTCTTTTTCGCCCTTGTCAGCTTCGGCAAGGTTTTTAGCAACCTGAATGGCCCGTTCTTTATTGGCGACTGATTCACCGATAGCACCAAGTTTCTGCTGTTCGGCAACATCGACCTTGGCGCGGTTGATCGCTTCAGAAGCAGCCTTTTTACCGATGCTCTCGATGTAGTTCGAGCTGTCGGTAATGTCGGTAATATTAACGTTGATCAGATAGAGACCAATTTTATTCAGTTCAGGCTCAACATTCTTGCGCACAGATTCAAGAAAGCTTTCGCGATCCTGGTTGATCTGTTCGATGGTCAGTGAAGCAACTGTCAGACGCAGCTGACCAAAAATGATTTCTTTGGCCATGTCTTCCATGGCTGAAGAAGACAGGTTCAGCAAACGTTCGGCAGCATTATTCATGATTTTCGGATCAGTGCTGATACCAACAGTGAAAGTCGATGGTACGTTAATGCGGATATTCTGCAATGACAGGGCATTCTGCAGAGGGATGCTTATGGTCATCGGTGTCAGGCTGAGGTAGGCGTAATCCTGAATAAGGGGCAATACGAGAGTACCGCCACCATGCAGACACTTGGCAGAACGATTGTCGGCCACCTTACCGTAAATAACCAGAATCTTGTCTGAAGGGCAGCGCTTATACCTGGTTGCCAGAAAAACGAACGTTGAGAAAACGATTGCAACGACTGCTGCAACAACTATCGGCCACATAATTTTCCTCCTGCTTCTCTTTTATCCTTTTCGACAATAAGAACACCGTTATCCTGCACCCAGACAACAGTAACCTGTTCTCCGGTTTTTATCTCCTCTTTGCTGGCGGAAATAGCATCGCGAACATCAAGCCTGCCATCTATCTCGACCTGAACCTGGCCGCTGCCCTCTGCGGGGATACGCAGATAAACAGTACCACCGGCACCAAGAGCACGCTTAACCCGCATGGTACCATCACACTGCAGACTGCTCGCAAATCTGAACATCTGAGCAAGAACCCAGACCGTCAGCACACCCGCAGCAGCACCGCCAATCGTTGCCACCCAGCCAGGAAAACCGCTTTCATAAACAAGGGCCAGGCCAACCCAGCCGAACATCATAAAAAAAGCAGTCAACCCCTGAACCGAAACGAACTGAAAGCTGATATCTGAATTATTAAGATCTTGATGCCCGACACCATCACCATCATCCAGGGCAAGGTCATGTGAAACGTCATCATGAATCTCAGCAACATCGTGCAAATCGTGTACATCGCTTACATCATGGCCAATTTCATGCGGAGCATCATGCCCACCACCATCGAGTTCACCATCTGAGCTGCCCAGCATTCCAGAAAACATCAGGATCATTCTGATTGCAAAGACCACAGTTCCGCTGAGAGCACAGGTCAGAAAGAATTTTTCCAGCAGACCGAGGCCGAGCATGAATTCAAGCAAGTCTGGTTTCTCCTGTCTTAGGTTGGCATGTCTAAAAGCGCATGTTCTTTACTCATTGATTTTACACCAGTCTGAGGATATTGTATAACAGTTTTCAGACATTTTCAGAAAAGAGCTTCAGTGGTTGAAATACCCAAGTCCAGACAACTAACCTGGCAAACCCGAGATCTGCTGCTTGCGATCCTTCTAATGGGCGCAATATTGTCAATGTTTCATATTGCCAGTGGCGGCATCCAAAATTTTATTGCAGCTACCGACAAGCCAGCAGCGATTTACGGTGATTTCTGTGAGTATTACTACCCTGCCGGGCGCATGATCAGTTCTCACCCGAAACCATTGGGCGGTTATTTTTATACCCCTGCGTTTGCCCTGCTGTTGCCATATTTTGCCCCCGATTCACCCGGCGAAGCCATAACCCGATGGCAGATATTGCAACACCTCGGAATCACCCTTCTACTCTTTTTTCCAGCCGTCTTTCTGGCCGCGAGAGGGCAAAAAAAAATCTGGTTTTTCCTGTATATTTTCATATTTCTAATTTCTTTTCCGCTCTGGCACAACCTCAAATGGGGCCAGATGAGCATTATCATTACCATAGCAGCTATTTCAGCACTGTTTTTGCATGAACGCGGCAGGTATTGGTCGGCGGCTCTGATGCTGGCCATTGCAACCCTGGTAAAATATTACCCGGGGGCATTGATTTTCTATTTTCTCATTCGCCGTGATTTTGCTTTTATCGCCCGGTTTGCGTTATTTCTGGTAGCGCTGGGGCTGGTATTTCCGGCCAGCCTGCTTGGCTTTGCAACCACTATCGAGTTCTATCAACTGGTAAACGCTGAACTGACATACGCTCTCGACTGGGTCGCCTTCGACCCCAACTCTCAATTTTTGCCCCATGTGGTAACCCGCCTTACCGGGCTTCAACCAGATGCATCCACTCGCGGGTTTCTGTCGCTGATCTGTCTGGCAATATGC
>JAQUZA010000147.1 GCA_028691595.1 Candidatus Rifleibacteriota bacterium | reverse complement strand
GATTTCAAACTCTTCGTTACCGGTCAGACTGAGAATCGTGGTATCAGAGGCAGTGTCAAGATAAGTCCAGCCTGTCATTTTTACACCAGACTCAGAAGGGAGCGAAGAATAATTATAGCGCAGACCGATAATTCCGTTGGCACTAAAGCAAACCGGCAGCAGTTCAAACGTTGAGGTTGCCGAACCGGTGCCAAATTTTCTGGAAAACAGCCTGGCGACGGGCAACTGCATTGATTCAGAAATGTGGTTGGCACCGAATTTACAAAACATTTGCACCGACAGCTGAAGCGGAGGAGTATCGAGCAGAGCAATAATTTTTCTCAGGTTTGACATACCCTGGCCCGAACCGCCACAAACAAGGCCATTGACGAAAGAGTCGCCCGTAACCCGCATGCTGTAAGTCATTTTCATTTCGCTGATCAACTGTTTAATTACTAAAAGCATGGTCTTTTCATCAGAAAACTGCAGGCGGCGCGTCGAGAAAAGATCACGGCAGAATGCATCTGACATTTTGGCTGCCGGGGCCACCATCCAGGTCGCACCAATCTTTCTGACACCCATACCAGTGGCTCGGGCCGCAAGGTTCAGAAGCTCTTCAAAATAGAGTTCAGGCCCGAAGCAGAGCAGTGAAATGGTGCCAGAACAACTGCTGGCACAGACAAGATTACCATTTTCAGAGGCGACGATCATCGAAAGAATGTCGTTCAGAGGTTCTTGAATTACCGAAAGATTCATCAGCCTCGCCGCTTCAGAAGTAACGGGCAAAATCGTCTCTTCTTCTTCATTTTTGCCCGGTGATTCTTCGCACGACACACTGACAGCCGGCATGCTGACCTTGAGCTTTGAGGGTTCTGCAACCAGTTCGACTGCCCACGCGCAATTGATTTCGTCTTTGCCGCCGCCCAGAGTAAAACTGGCAACCTCTGCCTGCCCGACCGTGAACTCAGAATTGTATTTGACCCTTGCAGCACGAGCACGGGTGGGAGTCAATTCTGCTGACAGCGAGAATCTGCCCGGAAAAACCTGCCTGACGGAAACAGTTCCGCCCAGCCGCTGCCCTCCCGGAGGTTGAAAATCAATCATTGTTTCGACCCCGTCAATTGCGGCAAAACGTAGAGATGCAAATGAATCTGAGGCGATGGGGCTTGATAATTTGAAATCGATCATTAAAAGCCGACCAGGACGCAATGATACTTCAAATAGCTTCCGGGCCTTTTCGAGCTCATACTTGTAGCCGGCTAGAATAGCGATATTTGCAGAAGCAACAGAAAAAAGTTTTATTCCTGGCGGCAAAAAACTCCGAATGCCTTTAAAAACACTGTCTACAGGTTGCTCAGGCGCCTGGACAACAAGCCACTCTGGAGCTTCGTTGAGTTTCCAGAGGTCTTTATCAACAACAAGCCAGCTATCACCAACTTTAGCGGCAACACAGCCTGCAGCTTCTGCAAGAATCTGAAGAACATCTGGCATACTGCTTGAGAGTGGCAGTGAGCAAGAAGATATTTTCCGGTCGGGAGAATTTACAATCAGGTTGAGCTTGCCTGCACAAGCGATATTTTTAAGCGATACCAGCAGCTTCTTCCCCGAAAAATCCCAGTTTTCGCCAGCATGAACAGCCGGTATTGCATAAAGAACGACGAGCAAAACAATTAGAAAGCGCTCCCGAAAACCCATCCTCTGCAATCCTTTCTGACAACAGCCCTTCGTCAAATACAAGTGTACAGATCGAGACTCTTTTATGTCGACCCGCGCAGGCGGGAATCTTACTTCTAACGGCTTAAATCACCGCTTGCGCGGGGATGACAACTAAGAATAGATATGTCTACCCGATGTTAACAGAGCACTAACCCCTGGTCACAATTTTCTGGTTTTCGGGCTGGCCAGTGAGCACTTCGCCGCTTGAATTATACCCTATTTTCGATGATGAATCGGTCTTCAGAGTTGCCTGCATAGCTGCGGCTTCCTGGCGGTAAGCGGCAATCTTTTCGAACACTCCACCAGAAGCACTCTTCTCGGCAGAAATGCCATTTGAGACAAAGTCTTCAAGGCCGGAAAAGACCAGGGAATGGGTCTTGTCAATGCCAGAAACAACTTCTTCCGGCAATTCACCAAGAAGACTTCTGGCCTGTTGAAACCCTGTATTGATTGCATCACCGATAAAGTCGGCAAAATTGCGGCGGGCGGCCTCGGTATTACCATCTGCCCGGGCAATTTCGCTGATGCCAAAAAAACTGGTGGCCACATCGAGAATTCTTCTGGCCGTATTCTCGGGCGAAAAGTATTCCTGAAGCATGGTCAACTGGTTATGTTCCGGGGTCTCTTCAACATTACCAGTAGCAACATTATCCTCACCTGACGGTATGGCCTCATCAGCAGCAGCAACTTCGCCGGAGGCTTTCTGAATGAATTCCTGGCTTGCTTTGAATGAAAAGGTTTCGCGGGTTGTTTCGTATCCCTGTGCCGAATTGACTGATTTCAACACCTGATAATTGACTTCAAATTGCGCCCTCGCCCAGACGACCTTATTGCGTGCATCATCTGAAAGCCCGAATTTATCTACATTCAAGCCGCCAGCCGACTTACTCTGTTCATTTGCACCAGCGGCTTTTCGATTTTTCAACCCTTTATCAGAACCAGTCTGCAAAGCTGAACCCAGTTGTATTTTGTCAACCATCGCTGCCCTCCTGTAGTTTTCTTATAACTCAATTATACAGGCAATCGCACCAGAACACTAAACAAGCTGCAACCTTTCATCTTGCACATATATCTCGCCGGCCAGCACAGGGCAAACGCATTAAATTCATGGATTCCGGGTCTGCGCCCGGAATGACGGCAAGGAATTTCGTCATTCCCGCGCTTGTCCCCGAAAGGGGGAAAGCGGGAATCCGGTCCAATTGCAGCACTAAAGTGTTTTAGTGCGTTTGCCCTGCCGGCCAGCAGAGAGGGTTGTTATTTTTGGCTGAGGTGTTATCATGGCCGAAGGAATCTGCCATTTTGAGGTTTATCGTGCATAAATATTTTCTGATGGTGTTTGTCTTTTTTATAGCGGCAATCTCTGCCCGGGCCGTCGAAATGCCGGCCGGCATTCTTTTTGTTGGCGTTGTCAACGAAACTTCTGATATTTATCTCTGGTTGCCGACCAATGCAGGCGGCCAGACAGTGCCTTTGACCAGAACGCCTCAGAAAGAGGGCAATGCCTGCTGGTGGGCCCGCAACGGTCTTGTACTGGCTTCACGCGAACAGACTGATGGCAACTATGGGCTTGTGGCGCTTGACGAAAAGCTCAAAACCATATGGGAACTGAACGACCCGTTTGGCAGCCTTGGTTGGCCTGTGCCGTCGCCATACGACAACCGGATTCTCTGCGTTAGAGCTCTAAGCAATGGCTTTGTTCAAACCGGCATCGTCAATTACCCCGATGGTGGTTTCGAACCATTTGAATTTGAAGGGCTTGCCGGTGGGCAGCTGGCCTGGCTGGGCCCCGATAAAGTTATGCTTTCACGGGTCACGGCCGATGGTTTTGTTATCACCCATCGCGAGCTGAGCACCGGCAGCGAAACGGTAATAGTCAGTGGCGGGCAGAACTGGCAGAGCCACATTAATGAAGCGACCGGCAAAATGTTCTTCGTCAGAAGGGTCGGCCAGACCGGCAGCATTTTCGAACTTTTCCAGAATGCTGACCAAAGCTGGGAATACGAAAACCTTACCAACGGCAGAGTCTATGACTGGCAACCAGGAACAAGCTCTGACGGGAAAACGCTTATTTACCGGTCATTACGCGCCGGCCGCTTTGAAACCGTATTGAGAGATCTGGCTTCGGGCCAGGAAAAACAGCTGGATATGCCCGGGTTTGCGCAAATCTATTTTCCGGTAATTCTTGAGCGCGACGCTTGCGAAAAATTACTTCAGAGCTCACAAACCCTGTAAACAGCCTGATCAATTCTTTAAGTGTGAAGCTCAGCTTTTCAGCCGGGTTGATTTAACCATGCTTTCCCTCTTAAAGCTGCGTTGGCTGCGTTGTCTTCGTTGGCTGCGTTGTCTTCGTTGGCATCCTTGTCACATAATTAACCCCACATGTGACAGAGGCCCATAGCTTTTTCAACGGGGTAGAATTATTTTTTTTGCTGTTTTACCTGTGACTTTTTCGGGGCTGGCATTGGCGCATCAACATACTGCATAAGTGATTCAACCGAGGCAAAGTCATCGTCAAAAGCAGCCATAAAGGTCGGTGACTTCGGCAGGGTCTGTTCATTCACGTTGAGCAGCGCGCTCAAAAAACCTTCGCGCAGGTTTATGGGGCAATCCTGACGGCAGACGATAACATCTGAGGGAATCTCATCAGTCTTTGCCAGAACGATAATTCTGCTGAGCAGGGCTTTATCTTTGATTGAGTTCAGGGTTTCTTCGAGGCAGACACCGGCTTCGACTTTTCCGCTGAAAACAGCCCGCAGAACATTGTCGTGATTGTGAAGAAAAAGAACTTTTGCATCTCTGGCAGGGTCGATGCCCAGGCTTCTGAGAAGATAGACCGGGTAAACGTAACCACTGGCAGACTCAGGGTCAACAAAGCCAATGGTGGCACCCTTCAGATCTTCGACCCCCTGAACCCGACCTTTGGCCGGGGCGATAAAAACGCCACGATAGGCGGTCTTTCCACCGAATCTGGCTTTGGCAACGGGCATAAGTTTATCTTTGTCGCGCCTTGAAAGGTAGGCAGTTGGGCCAACCCAGGCAAAATCGATGCTGCCGCGGGCCAGCGAATCAAGAACACTTGCATAATTAGTGCGGTTTGACACCAGACGCACTTCTTTGGCACCGGTTTCTTTTTGCAGAAAACGCAGCAGTGGCACGGCCTGAGTCATGAGTTCTCTAAGACTTCGGTAAGGAATTCTGCCGAGTCTGATACTCTTTTCGGCCAGGTTAATCGGGTCGCCTGGTTCGAGTGGCGGTGGTCGCAAAGAGGCTGCCGGCTGCTGAACCTCATTTTGCGCACCTTCTTCGTCATCACCATACTGAAAACTGCCTTCAGAGACATCTTCACTATCTGAGTAATCTGAATAAAAAGGGTTTTCTTCATCTTCGGAGGGGTAATATTCTTCTTCGGCATCGTCAGAACCGGCAGAATCGAGATAACTGCCCTGTTCGTTGCGGGGGAAGTCTTCCCAGGCCGGGCAGATCGAAGGAATCATAAAACTGAAAAGCAGCAATAAAATTAGAGAGAAAGTGTTTTTTATCTGCATATTTACCTGCCGGGGCACCGGCGCTCCTTATTGAGATTAACTCCGATGAGGTTCTCTTTATGCTTTCATAATAACATTATCTCATATTCATTTTCGACCTGAAGCAAAATTACTGGCGAATAAAAAAGATCGAAGGCTGTATCGCCCGACAGCAAAATACTTTGCAACCGGACTTTTTAAAGTTATAATTCAGTGACTTGTACACACCGTCAGCAGATAAGCCTTTTGATAGAGCAGAACGACGGGCAGAGGTTAAAAACAGGGAGAGAACCAGAATGATTGAAAGCGGTTTTGCATTTATTGCCGCCCTGCTGTTTATCGCAGCAGTGATTGTGCAGCTCGACAAAAAATTCCGCACCTTTTTTGAATATATTCCCGGCATTGTGGTGCTGTATTTTCTGGTCATGACCCTGTCGACTCTCGGTTTCTGGAAGCAGACCGAAGAAATCAACTTCTACTATAACCAGCTCAAAAACAACCTGCTACCGGTAATGATTTTTCTCATGCTCCTGCATTGTGACCTCAAAAAGATTGCCCGACTGGGCCCGCGTATGTTGCTGGGCTTCTTCGCCTCTTCGTTCACAATCGGTGCCGGCTTCGTTATCACCTACTTCCTTTTTAAAAGCCACTTTGAACCCCACACCTGGAAAACTTTCGCAGCCCTGTCAGGATCATGGATGGGCGGCACCGGCAACATGGCAGCAATTCAACTTGCCCTTGGTGTAAGCGATTCACAGATGGGTTATACCCTGATAATGGATTCAGTGAACTACGCTGTCTGGGTAATGCTGCTGCTGATGGCGGTGCCATACGCCCGCCATTTCAACAACTGGACCAAAGCCGATACCAGCCAGATCGATGCGGTCGGTGCCAGCCTGATGAGCGAAAAATCAGATCAGCCCATGCCCACAACCTTTCATGATCTCATTCTTCTTCTCGGAACCAGCTTTTTTGTCGCTGCAATTGCGCAACACCTTGCGCCAATGCTGCCTGTATCTTCGATCATGTCGACCTACAGCTGGGTCGTTCTGATTACTACGGCTGCGGGCATAGTTGCTGCCATGACTCCGCTTGGCAAAGTCTCTGGAATCTCGCCGCTCTCAAGTCTGATGCTCTACCTGATCGTTGCGCTGATCGGGTCGCGCGCCAATTTTTCCGAGTTATCCCAGGCACCGTTTTATATCTTCTGCGGCTTTCTGATTCTGCTTATTCACGCCCTGCTTCTGGCACTTATCGCAAAACTGCTGAAACTTGACCTGTTCACCTGTGGAGTCGCCAGCCTTGCCAACATCGGAGGCGTTGCCTCGGCACCAATCCTGGCGGCAGCCTACAGCGAAGTTCTGGTTCCGGTAGGAGTACTCATGGGCATGCTTGGCTATGTTATCGGCACCGGCGGCGGGCTTCTGGTTGGAAAAATTCTTTCGATGATCTGACAGATTAAGGAACCAGTAATGCGTAAAAATTATTATTCCCCGAAAAATGAGCAGTTTTTCTTCAGTCTCCCCGGTTTGTTAAATCCTCTATCCGGCAAGGCATTCATGACTGTATTGCCGGCAGTATTCTTTATTTTTGCGGTAACCTCCTGTCTTTTTGCAGCATCAGAACAATGCAACCAGAGTGAACCGGGTCATTTCGTCCAGTTTGAGTTGAATATCCCCGGGGTCACTGAAAACATGCTCTATGCCTCATTCTGGCTCAGAAACATTGCCGACCGTAACGATCTGATAATGACCCCGGAACAGATTGACCGCTACAACCGCCGCAACTTTCGTGATTGCGAAGTTATCAAAGATCTGCGCACATTTCCGGGTGCCATAAGCGGCGAAACCCTGCGGCAGAAAATTGCCAAAGTCAGTGCCAGACCAAAAGGCAAAAGATATCTCGCCGGCCAGGAAGTGGGAGATGAATTCTACGCCAGTCTGCAGAACCAGCTGAATCTCGATGCCATCAAAAACCTCAGCCGCGTAGAATTCGGCATAACTGTCCGCCGCACCGAGATGCGGGCGTTTCCGTCTGCTGATCGTGTTTTTGCTGAACCCGCCGACTTCGAAAGTGATATGTTTATCGAAACAGCTCTCTACCCCGCAGAACCTCTGGCAATACTTCACCACAGCACTGATGGCAAATGGCTCTTTGCACAATCATACAATTACCTGGCCTGGCTGCCAGCCGATGCGGTAG
>JAQUZA010000146.1 GCA_028691595.1 Candidatus Rifleibacteriota bacterium | reverse complement strand
ACCTCAGATCAGTTTTTTGGCTGATAAAAGAAACAACATTGTAAAGGATGTGTGTATGGTAATAAAAACTCTCATCATGGGCGCTGCCGGGCGCGATTTTCACAATTTTAACATGGTTTATCGCAATAACCCTGCTTACGAGGTCGTTGCATTTACAGCCACCCAGATTCCCGACATCGAAGGTCGTGTTTATCCAGCCGAACTGGCCGGAAAAGGATACCCGAAGGGAATCCCGATAGAAGCAGAAAACAAGCTTTTTGAACTGATCAAGAAGCACAATGTTCAGGAAGTCGTTTTTTCCTACAGCGATGTTCCTCATGAATATATCATGCACATTGCCAGCAAAGTTACTGCTTCAGGGGCTTCTTTTAAGCTGCTTGGTTATCATCAGACCGCTATTAAATGCAGTAAGCCGGTTGTTTCTATTTGTGCCGTCAGAACCGGTTGCGGCAAGTCACAAACCACACGTGCCGTTGTTAAAGCACTCAAAGCCAAGGGCCTCAAGGTCGTTTCCGTCAGGCATCCAATGCCGTATGGCGACCTCAAAAAACAGATATGCCAGCGCTTCGCTTCATACAAAGACCTTGATCTGCACAAATGCACTATCGAAGAACGCGAAGAATACGAACCGCACATTGATATGGGCGCAGTAATTTATTCTGGTGTTGATTACGAAGTGATTGCCCGCAGCGCCGAAAAAGAAGCTGATGTTATCGTCTGGGACGGCGGCAATAACGACTTTCCGTTTTTCCAGGCCGATTTGAAGTTTGTGGTGGCCGACCCTCATCGCCCCGGCCATGAAGCTGCCTATTACCCGGGCGAAGCAAATGTTTACACCGCTGATGTCGTTGTCATCAACAAAATCGACTCAGCAAACCCTGAAGACATTAATTATGTTCGCGAAAATATCATGGAAATGAACCCTGGCTGCCAGGTCATCGACGCTGCCAGCCCGATTTTCATGGAAGGCTGGGAAAAAGTTCGCGGCAAAAGAGTCGTGGTTATCGAAGACGGCCCAACCCTCACCCACGGTGAAATGACCATCGGTGCCGGCATTGTTGCTGCCCAGCGCTACGGTGCCGGAGAAATCGTTGACCCGAAACCTTATTTCAAGGGCACAATCCTCGCTGCTCTCGAGAAATATCCTCATATTGGTGATCTTATTCCTGCTCTCGGTTATGGCAAAAAGCAGACTGAAGACCTCGAAAAGACCATCAATGCATGTGACTGCGACCTTATTATCTCTGCCACTCCAATCGACATTACCCGGGTAGTTAAGGTTAAAAAGCCCTGTCTGCGAGTGGGTTACGAACTCCAGGAAATTGGTCACCCCACAGTGGCCATGATTATCAATGATTTCCTGGGCAAGGCAAAAAAGCCTGCTAAAGCAGAAAAGCCTGTTAAAGCAGAAAAACCTGCCAAAAAGGTTAAAAAGTCCAAGTAAACCGATCTGGTTAAAATAAAAAAGCCCCCTTGAATGGGGGCTTTTTTTGTGGCCAGTAAACCTTGCATCTGCCAATTACCAAACCATGATTGCTTGTTTTTCCGGGTTGAAAAGTTGAAAATTTGTTTCAGCAGGGTTTTCCGCATTTGCTGCAATAATACTCTTTAAGAGGAATGACAGAGTTACAGTGCGGACAGGTTTTCTGCGGGCCGGAAACGACAGGTTCGGACGGGGCGGGGGGGGCTGCCTGAGGTGGCTTCAGGGGTGGCAGCAGTGTTTCATCGCTATCTTCGCCAATGCTGTCGTAATCAGGAAAACCGCTGGGCTGTGGCACCGGAGCCGGTTGTTGATAATCTGGAAGTGTGCTGCCAGCGATGTGATCGTCAGCATTGTAATCGTCGTTGCCAATGCTGTCATAATCAGGGAAGGCTCCTGGTGCCGTTGGTTGTACCTGATTTTGTTGAAGAGAAGATTCTGACTCAGACTTCAGTTTGAGACCAGATCTGACTGCTCCAGGCCTTGGCCGGTCAGCCATAAATTCTTCCTGGGCTGGAAATCTTGCAGCAGCAGTCTCACGCCACTTTTCTGCTTCAGGGTGATTATCGATTCTGTGCAGGTTCTCGATTATGGCGATGTAGTATTCAGGAACCTCAGGGGCGATTTTGATGGCTCGTTCAAATATTTTGTATGTCTGCTGGCTGTAAGTCTGGCGCTTAATGTAGATATCGGCAAGATATACCACAGATTCACTGTCGGCGGGATTCAATGAAATTGCTTTTAAAATGAAGTCTTGAGCCATTTTGTGGTCAGCCTGCTGTTTCATAAAAACCCTTGCAAGAAAAGCCACAACGTCTTTGCGGGTTTCGTCGATCTTTAAAAGCCCCTGAATGTGTTCGAGACCCTGTGGAGAAGTGTCTTCGATCTGAAGGGCTGCTTCCCCGGCAATGCGTTTGGCAAGAGGATTCCTGGCATCCTTTTTGAGGAGGTTATTGGCCATTTCATAGGCACGTTGCGCTGAGCCTTTTCTTAAAAGAGCTTCTGCCAGCAGCACCTGTACCTGCTTAAGATTTGGCACGTCTTCGCGTGCAAAGCGCTCTTCAAGAAAATCAAGATTGGCCTCATAATCGCCAGTTTCCTTGATTTTTTCAATGCGTCTGATTTTTCTGGCTGCTTTCCAGTTGGCTAGTGCTTCACGACCTGATTTGTAAGCCGGAAAAGCCAGGCCAATCAATAGAATATAAATGCCCAGTTGCATTTTGTAGAGGTAGATCAGAAAAATTGTGGTATTTATTCCCGGTCTGAAACTGCTGTTTTTTTCTTTGACTTTGCCAAGATGCTCGAGGGCGAGGTCGCGATTCCCCTGTTGGTAGGCACTCATGCCCAAAACATAGTGGTAAAGGGTTTCATGTTCTGTTGCGCCTTCAAGTTTCAGGGCAGCTTCTTTTGCCTCGTCAGGCTTTCCAAGCTTCAGACATACTTCAGAAAAGACTGCGGCCAGCGCTTTCTCGTGCTCCGGAAAGTCGTTTCGCAGCTCTTTTCCCTGAGAATAGCATTCTTCATAATTTTCGCCGGAAAAAGAACTCTCAAATTCGTTGAACTTGATCGAAAAGGCATTTTGTCGTTCTCTGGCTTTTTCAGCAAGTTCTTTGACCCTGGCAATCGTCTGCGGCAGATTCTTATCGCCTGGAGACAGCTTCAAAGCCTTTTCATAATTGATAAGGGCAAGGTCATAATTCTTGTTTTGTTCATTGTTTTCGCCATCACTGACAAGCAGGGAAAACTGTCGCGCCAGTTCCTGTTTCTTGCGCTTTTCTGTAGCCGCAGCCGCATTCAATCTTGCCTCTTCGTCGCGGATTTTTTCGACAGTTGCTGAGGTAGAGGCAAGTCTGGTAGAAATTTCCGGTTGCTCTGGAAACTGGAAAGATGCCTCCTGAAGCTTCTCAAGGGCCTCTTCAAAGCTTCTGGCGGCGAGAAGCGCGTCAACTTCTTTGATGGTTTTCTTGAGTGACGCATCTTTTTCAACTCTGTCCATCAATTCGAGGATTTCGCCTGATCTGGCACCAGGAACTTTGTTTGCAGTCTGCAACAAAGCGAGTGCTTTGTCAAATTCACCTTTATTAGAGAGCTCTTTGGCCTGGTCGACCAGTTTTTTTACATTCTCTTCTGCTTTATTTTTTAATTCTCTTTTGATGGCATACATTTCTTCATTATGAACACGTATCTTGCCAGCATGGTCGAGATATTTGCCCGTAGAGCCAAAATCGCCTTCCCGGTAGTAGGCCTTCGCAATAATCACCATGGCCGCCTGAAGGCTTTTGTCTTCGCCCTGTTCAAACGCCGTGGCGTTAGACTTAATGATTAAATCACCCTCATTCTTGATTTTTTCATATTCGCCCGCATTCCACCATTGTTCCATGAGGCTTTGCCATATCTTGGTCCCGGCAGGGTAGGCTCGACAGGCTTTATGAAGATATTCGGTCATCTCAGCTGTTTGCCCTTTGTTCTGTGCATTCTTTGCGAAGCCTATGTAAAGAGCACCTAGAGTTTTTTGCAGTTCTAGTTCAGAAGCATTTAGCTGAATGGCTTTGACAAGATATTTTTCTGCTTCTGCTTCCTTTTTCAACTTCATAAAAGAACGACCGGCCAGAAACCATGGTTCCCAGTTGTCAGGCTCAAGTTCCATCGCCTGCTTGAGAAGCTGCAAAGCCTGCTCATACTGAAACAGATTCAGATGATCCCGGGCTTTTTTGGTTAGCCCCTCCGATGCACCTGGCTGTTTCTGGGCATAAACAAGCCCGATGCTGGCTATATACAGCATCATCAGACAAACTATAAATGTTTTTAGTGCTTTTGGTGATAGCATGTGAAAGACTGAATTGTTAGAGAAAAACAGCATAAACGTTTTTGTTCTTCAACGCAATTAAATTGACAGTCCGGTACAACAAGATAGCCTCAGAATGACTGTTAAGGCTGATTAATCTTTCTTTGATTCTCAGACGGCAAATAATCGTTGACTTGCTGTGCCCCCTTGAATATAATACGTGTCTACTTTGGTCGACCTCAGCAAGGGAGTTTCTGTAAATGAAGAGTAAACATAGTGTCAAAATCATTGTAGTATTAGCGGTATTGCTGTTCTCATTGTTCTATACGCTGCCGTCTACAAAGATATGGGAAGGCGCTTTTGGCGTTATTTCCCCCGATGAACAGGCTGGTGTTCCTGTTCGCCTGCTCGAATACGCAGCTGGCGAAGATGGCAAGTCAGCACTTGTAAAAATTCAGGTCGATAAGATGGCCGAAGTTTTTAACCGTGCCAAAAACCCGGCCAAACCTGACGATGTCCTCAACAACGTCGCCGAAGTTATTCGCAAAACTCTTGTTGACTCCGGTCTTGAAGCCAGAGTAATCAATCCCGATTACGAAAATGGCAATGCTTCTATCAGAGTCAATGGAAAAACCGTTGACGAACTGAAGGCAGTGGTTGCCGCTTCAAAACTCTATGCCAGACTTCCTCTGATGCTCACCTCCCTTTTCCCAAGATCAAAGATGACTCTTGGTCTCGACCTTAAAGGTGGGATAGATCTTGTTTATCAGATTGACCTCAACTCAATCCAGGAAAACGACAGCATAGCTGATGCAGTGAAACGCTCAGTTGAAATCATCAGAAACCGCATTGATATGTATGGTATTGCTGAGCCGAGCATTAAAGCCCAGGAAGGCAATCGTATCCGCATTCAGCTTCCGGGTGTCAAAGATCCTGAAAGAGTGAAGCAGCTTATTCAAAACACCGCCATGCTGCAGTTTCATATTGTCAGCGACCAGGCCCTCACTGCTGCTCAGCTTGAACCAATCAACCCCGAAAATGAAATCGTTCTCATGAAACCTGCCAGTCCTCAGCAGCAGGCTTTGTGGTTCAAACTCAATAAAAAAGCCGACGTAACTGGTCGTGACCTCAAATTTGCCAAAGTTGCTTTCGATGATATGGTGCCCCAATCGTTCATCTTGAATTCAATGCTGAGGGTGCTGCAAAATTTGCCGCAGTTACTGGCTCACACATCGGTGAACAACTGGCTATCGTACTTGATAACAAAGTTCATAGCGCCCCGGTCATTCAGGCACGCATAACCGGCGGTATGGCGCAGATTACCGGTCGCTTCTCTTTCGAAGAAGCACAGAACCTTGCAATCGTCCTCAGAGCCGGTGCTCTCCCAGCCAGCCTCATTGCTCTCGAAAGTCGCGTTGTCGGCCCCACACTGGGCCAGGAATCAATCAGCGCCGGTTGGGCCGCTGGCCTTATCGGAGCCCTGCTGGTTGTAATGTATATGGCAGTCTTCTACAAATTGTCTGGCGTTTTTGCTGACCTCGCTGTGCTGTTTAATACCCTGATCATCTTCGCAGTTCTGGTATTCTTCGGTGGAACACTGACTCTGCCTGGTATCGCCGGTCTTATTCTGACCGTTGGTATGGCAGTTGATGCCAACGTTATTATTTTTGAAAGAATAAAAGAAGAATTCAGATCTGGTAAAACCGTTAAGGCTTCAATTAACGCCGGTTTTGACCGCGCTCTTGCCTGTATCATCGACTCAAACGTTACCACCCTGCTGACCGTTGCAATTCTTTATGCATTTGGTTCAGGGCCTATCCGTGGCTTTGCAACCACCCTCGGTATTGGTCTGATCGCCAACATATTTACCGCAATCGTTTGTGTCAAACTTGCTCTTGACATGTATTACAGCGGCGCCCGTGCCAAAACTCTGAGCATCTGATTTAACAGAAAGGTTAAAACCATGAATTTCCAGATAATGAAAAATAGACATACATTCTTCTATATTTCGGGGTTGCTTATCATTCTGTCGGTATTGCTGCTCGCAGTTAAGGGCCTGAACTACGGCATCGATTTCAAGGGTGGCAGCATTATCCATGTTCGTTTCGACAGCGAATCAAGCGAGAATAAGATCCGTGACCATTTCAAGCAGATCGAAAAAAATCGCGGTCTGTATTTTACCTCTGACCAGATCATCGTTCAGTCTGTCGGTGGTGGGCAGGGGCGTGAATTCATTATTCAATATCCCGCTGCTCCAGTTGACAGCGCCAAAAACGCTGAAGTCCATGATCAAATTCTTTCTGATCTCAAGGCCATAGCTCCCTTCTCAGACGAAGCTCTTGAAGTATCGAATGTTGGCCCGACCATTGGCGATGAAATGAAAAAGCAGGGCATCTGGGCTGCATTGCTCTCAGTTATAGGTATTCTTCTTTATCTGGCCTATCGCTTTGAATTTCAGTCTGCTACAGGCGCAATTGTGGCAATAGTTCACGATCTTCTTATTACTCTCGGTTTTCTTGCCATCATAGGCATTGAATTCGATGTAACTGTTCTGGCTGCGGTTCTTACTCTTCTGGGTTATTCGGTCAATGACTCCATCGTTATTCTTGACCGCATTCGCGAAAACCGCAAAATCCTCAAGGAAACCAATTTTGCCGCTCTGATCGACACCTCCATCAATCAGACCCTTGGTCGCACAATCAATACTTCGGTCACCACACTGCTGGCTTTATTGGCCCTCCTGCTTCTTGGTGGTGCATCTATCAAGGGATTTGCAATTACACTTACTTTTGGCGTTATCGTTGGAACCTATTCTTCGGTTTTCATTTCCAGCCCGGTATTGCTTGAAATGACTGGCGAAAAACTTGGTCGCAACCCTGCAGCCAAGTAAACTCAGGATTGTTTTAAAAGGCACCTTAAGGGTGCCTTTTTTATTGGAGAAAATCAATATGAAAGCTGTTGTGCAAAGGGTTAATAGCGCCAGTCTTAAGGTTGACGATAAACTGATATCTTCAATTGGTGCTGGTCTTGTCTGTTATCTCGGGGTTGGCCGTGGCGATACTGAGACAGAAATGCATTGGCTGGCGCGCAAAATCGCAGGGCTGCGCATTTTCCCTGACCAGGCAGGCAAAATGAATCTTTCTGTCAAAGATTGTGGCTACGCGGTT